>DAOQNB010000382.1:4579-6170 GCA_035335845.1 Acidobacteriota bacterium
TTGGCTCCAGCACAATCGTAACCAGCACAATACCGGCAATGGCGGCAATGTAGCCTGAAAAGTCTTGAAATACTGATTTTGGATGATCGGCAGGAAATCCCGAATTAGCAGATGGGTCTGGAAAGCTAAACATTTTTTGAACTCTGCCGCAAAGATTATATCTCAGAACAAATTCACTTCATTGGAAGCTATCTCTATTAGAATAAACTAGATTGCGACTTGCTCTGAGTGGGAGGAGGGGTCAGTTTGTCAATGGGGAGTTCATCCCAGGTTTGTCCTTGTAAAAGCCTTCCAGCCTTCTTCTTGTTCGTTCCGCCCCACTGTTTGAAAAAGAAGGGAACATTGGCTTCCTGACATTGATCTCGAATATCCAGGACCCATTTTTCGTCAATTGAACGGGCTCCAGGACCGGACTCGCCTCCGACAATCACCCAGTCCATTCCTTCGAGATTTAAGTTTTCTAACGGTCCTAAAAGTGGTTCAAGTGACAGAAACTTGATGTAGGCACCTGTTTGGCGCAAATGATCAATCCTGAAGGTATACTTACTATTTTCAACACTTACCCCCATCCAGATATTCTTAGACCATTCAATTTGTGAATTGAGTTCTAAAAGTCTCTCAGAACGTTTTGTTAACATCTGAAAGTGATGCCAGTTTGCCCGGCGCATCACATCAAATACTTTAGCAATATATTCAGAGCTAACTTCTTTATGAAACAAATCACTCATCGAGTTAACAAAAATGAGTTGAGGTTTTTTCCAGGATAGTGGTGTATTGAGAGCCTGTTCTTGGTAAGTAAGCTGAAAACCATTGGCATAGTTTTTCTGCCCCATTGCCTGTAACCGAATCGCCATGCGTTCAGCATAGCAATTGGTACAGCCAGGGCTAATTTTGGTGCAACCGGTAACAGGATTCCAGGTTGATTCTGTCCATTCAATTGATGATTTGGTCGCCATAGTTTATTCCGGGAAGATGATTTTGGTTTGATCGGCAAGTGTTACTTCACCTTTGCGCTTGCGGCGGCGCTCGGCTGGAGGATCGGCAATCACTTTGCCTTCCTCTTCAAGTTTTTTCAATATATCCCTGTAATTCTTCAGAATAAACCGATTACTGAGGATGTTGTGAGTATTGAAAATTTGCTCAACCGTGAGGGTTTGGCCGGCAAATCTCTTCAGAAGCTCTTCACCCAAATCATCTAATGGCTGCTCAAGGTCAAATAAGGGGCGTTGTTTTTTAGCCTTTGGGTTGAACTCAAAGGAAGCAACACCTTGAGTTTGCGAAGAACTTACCTTAGCGGTTATTTCTTTCCAGAGATTGAAGGCTTTAGGGTGTTTTGAAACTAACAACAGATAGTGACTGATGCGAGTCCCGGCGGAATTGGAAAATTCAAACGGATGAACAAAATCTCCTCCTATTTCTTTGAGAGCTTGGCTTAATTCTTCAATTATCCGTGATTCTCTTTCAGACGGGGATAAATTTTCAGTTTGTTCTCTCAGCCTTGTGGCCCGTTGAACCCCAAACAAAGCTTCCATATGGGGGTAGTGGTATAATCAAAACTGATCAATTCTGAATGTATGCGAGGTAGTGGATG
>DAOQNB010000383.1:0-6152 GCA_035335845.1 Acidobacteriota bacterium
CAGCCCTCGAAGTCCGCTTTATCCCAAGCCCGGCATAAAAATGAATCGTTGTCATACCGAATATGGTTCTCGGTGATTTTGATGACCTCTCATGCCTGGAAAATGGTATCCATGACCTCGGTATATCCAGCCACCTCCTGCGTGTCACGCGTGGCAAAGGATTTGATTTCAAGGTTGGCAAGCCGGCGTTCAACCTCAGGATCCGATAACATTTCCCACTTCATGCGACCTGATACCTTCGATGGTAGCCACCGGCGCACGGGTGCCAGGCTACCAATCACGCGCCAATCACCTTTGAATTCTGCGATCTCAGCAGTTCTTCGTTAAAATCGTTTCCAATCCCAATCGTGGAGGTACTAAGCCGATGCACTACCATTTCCCGTGCTTGCCCGATCAGGGTCGCCGGATTGGTTTCGCCAACATTGGCCTGACCATCCATCACCAATAAAATCCGGTTATGGGTAAACACCTCTGAAAAACGGTTCACCTCCATTGCGCCACGCACCCCTGCTTCGTGCAGCGCGGTATTCCCACCAGCCGTAATGCGTGAGATCTTTGATTTGATTTCAGCTTTGTCCGTCACCGGTTGGTACGGACAGACAATCTCAACCCGATTATCAAACGCGACAATACTCAGCCTGTCAGTGGGTAACAACTGATCTACAATTCAGCCTGGAGTCGTTTGACCACCAGCAAGAGTGGGTTCATGGAAGAAAAATAGTTATGCCAGTGAATACTATCAACAGTATTTAAGAAATAGAGAAATATATTTGTGTATGTGGAGAGCCAGTATAAGAACAACTGTGTGATTGAGAGTATACAGGTTGTAGTTTTAAACTGGTACTGAATTGATACTATATAAGTACAATATATATACCTATTTAGTACTTAACTAAGTGTATTTTAGTATAAAACTGATATCAATATAGTATTAATTACCAGATCTAACAAGCATTGGTTTTGAAGGGACATAGCCCCTAATCCCCAATATCCCCAATACTCCAGGTAGCCAATCTCAATATGGAGTTTGGTTTGGTTCCAGATAACACGGGCGTTCAAGGTTCTACTTATCGGGAGTTCAGTGTGCTTCCGTAACTTCTTCTTCACCGAAGTGAACCTTTCTCCGCAAATAACACTTTTTGACACCAACGACAATGAATGTCCAGGTTTGAGTTTCAAGTTTCAACAACTGAAGTTCTACCACACGAAAATCTGAAAAAATTGCTGGAAAAAGCAGAGTGATCAAAGGGACACGTCTCGGCCAATGGCTCAATGGCTGAAGTGATCACCGATCTTAAACCTTGATGAAAATCTATAAATCAAAGGAATCTCTATGAGCAAGAATAACTTAAACACCAAAGATACAGATCAACCTTCGACAGATGTATTGGATCTCAACCATCAACCTGCTGATCATTCCAGGGTTAAAGCTTTTTCGCTTTGGGACTTTCTATTATTAACCCCCAGCCAGAACCTGCTTACCCGCCCTCTTCGCTACTGGCTCTACGCTGTTCGGACGGTGATCTTCCTGACGGCATCTGTCGAAGCTATTGCCTGGGGGTATATTGGGTTCCTCTTTATTGGAGGCATGATTGGCTGGGTAGTAGGACTTGCTGTCCTGATGGGAATCTTTGCTCTGGTTTATGTCATTGATGCCACGATGGCAGTGTCTGATTTGGGGTCAACCTTCTATACAAAGAAGTGTCAGAAAACAGTACCATCCAATTCCAATCCGATTCAACCAACTCAATCCTGGTTTAAGGAGCACAAGGTCTTTGCGCTTGCCCTTGCATTGCGGGTGATCATGGCTGTGATCTCCCTGACCATTACGGCGCCGTTTATTTCACAGTTGGTATCGAACCGGGATGTGCTGGAATATCTCCACCAGCAACAAACTCAATCTATCGCTGAAAAACGTGCCGCTATCGAAACCAAACATCAATCAGTCATTGATGGAATCCAAAATGATATCAGCAGACTTCAGGTACTCAAACAGGCTGAAGTTGCTGGACAGAAAACAAGTGCAACCTTCGTGATCGGGGGACGGGAACAAGTCATACAGACGACGGGCAAACCAACGAAGGGGTACGTAACCAAGATGATGGAACAGCTTCAGCAAGAGTTCCAAGACCGTCTCAACAAAGCTCAAGAGGAAAAGAAGACCGAGTTGACAAAGTTTGACCAGTTTGTTCAAACCAACCAATTTGACCAACTTCGCCAACAGTGGGGTGTCGAAGTCAAAGGTGACACGCTTGACAATCGCTTTGAAGCTCTGTCAGTGATTTCATCACGCCCATCACACGGGATTGTGAGCCGCACAATTAAAGTCCTGCTGTGTTTGATTTTCTTTGCCCTCCTGATTTTGAAGCTGTTTCAATCAGCAGCAGCCAGATTGTACTACAGCGAGTATGCCCAGGGGATGTGGCTCGATTATGAAAACAAAAATTTTGATCATTGGCTCCCAGTACAATTACGCTCAACTGGGAACAAAATGTCACCAACTCGCTTTGAGCAGTTTCTCCTTGATGATTATCCGGACTGGTACCGGCTTGAGTTCCAAAAACGTGCTGATCGCTTATATCAAGGCGAAATCGAAGAAGTCGAATCCACCGTCTCAGGTCACCTCAACATAGCCCTATCCAAATATGAAAAGGCCCAGACTGATCTCCAATCAGTCGAAGAAACACTGGCAGGTAGCCTGGCTGAAATAGAGGCCCAACAGGAAACAGTACGTGAGCTGGAGCAGCAACGAAAAGAACTGTATGCCAGGGAAACTGAGTTAGAACAATGGGTTACAGCGTCAGAAGGAGTCACACCAGCTTCGGTCAAAATCAAAATGAGATTTGCCACTGGTTTGGAAAACCAGATTGAAGCGGTTGAATCTGCACTGAAAATTGAGAAAGACCGACTGAATGCAATGGAACGTCAACAGCGGTTGACAATGCGAAGGCTCGAACAATTGAAAGATGAAGTCGATCAATTAAAGGGCGAAACACAAACCCTGCGTGATGACCTCAATACCATCAAGCAGTACCACCGCAACCACCGCCAATCTCGTCTCGAACAAGCACTTGAACGGTGTGTGCTGGCAGCTTCCACATTGCCTATTGTTGAAAAAGCAGAAACTGATGGCCAGGCCACTGTCAATGATCAAATCCATTGAATACAGAAGGTTGGAGCCAACCTCAATGGTTGGCTCTCACTTTTGAAAAAAATGAATTGAAAAGTCAACCTTTTACTCAATCAGAAACTATTTCTTTGAAAGGACAATTTCAGTATGTCGCCATCACCAAAAAAACCAGTTACCACCACTAAAAACGACAAGATGTCTGATTCAGAACTTGAGAATCACCGTCTATTGGTGCCAACGCTTGTTTTTTCAGAACCTGTCGCAGCTCTGGCCCGGCTCACCAAAATTCCTCCACCTGTCCCGAAGCCAAAGCCGACCCAACCCCAACCTTCCAAACCCTTTTCATTTGATTAACAACGTCCAGTGTTGGAGAACTCTTATGACACCTCAAAGCATATCCCCACAACCACCCACTGCGAATGCTCAGCTACGTGACCGGTTGTATACCATTGCTGAAGGGTTAACGCACCCAGATGCCAGGAAAATAGCAGCAACTCTGGGCCGAATGAAAGATGAGAACCAGGCTGAGTTTGAACGCCTCAAAACAAACGGACGTCAACTGGTTAGCCTCATCAAACACCGCCGGGAAGAACTCCTGGTAGCCTTTCATGCACTTGAGGACGCCACTCAACGTACCAGGGAAACATACCGATTACAGATGGAGCGAATTACCAAAGCGAGCAATGACTATCGTAAACAAACCCGAATGGTAAGAACGCTGCTCCCATTAGAGTTACGTGAACGCTTGTCAGAATCCAGAAACGGCCACCTTGTTACCAGCAACGCTCATGACCTGCAACCTGTTAAGCTTGCTAACCGACCGGCCAATGAGATGCAATTTGTTCAACTCCAGCTTCAGTGCATAGCGAGAACAAGCCAAGAGGCAAACAAATTCCTGGTTCAACAGGTGACAACGTATCACAGTGCGCTACAGTCAACGTTTGGGACGATTGACTCAAATTCAACGAACCTTCCACCACACCTGACCGAAACCATGACCAGTTTCACCCAAAAGGACTGGCAACAAATGGTAGGACCTCCTCTTCCCCCTGGTCATCGAAATGACGGATGGTTCGGGCTGTGCCGATCAGTGATGATTGGGGCCGTTACTGGGGGATGGACCGGCCAGCACCTCCTGTTGTCAATTCCACTTATCTCAGAGGCCGCCGCCTGGGTGGGATCATTGATTGGAGCCTGGGTGGGGTACCAAATCTTTCGTAAAGAGATGCAGGAAGCTGCAGCTCGTGACATTCGTGAGGCAGGTGCTGAGCTTGTTCGCCGAATCAATGCACGTACCACATTCTTGATGGCCTGTACCAATGACCGATGGGATGCATACACACTGGAACTCGAAGCCAGGTTGAAGCAGGCTGCCACAGTCGAGGTCAAGAAGAACCTGCAAGCCAACCGATCCAAACTGGCTTCACTGAAAAAAGAAATGAAGCAGTTGGAACAGGCAGCCCGAGAACTCAACCACCTTGGCCGACTTGTAGCATCGCCAAAAATCCGAGTCGTACCTCCAATGGGCAATCGTTGATTTCTTTATTCCAAAATTCAACTTGCTGGGGGTTGTCGGCCCTTTATTCGAAGGATAATGATTATGCTTATTAAAAGTGATCTGTATGAAGCTGACGGTGTAGACCAGCCTCAGGGTATTGTTGTTGGTCTATCTGGTTTTACAACTGGAAGTGTTGGGCGAATGTTCAGTAGAGATCCTGAAGAATCCGGTGTTGGCGGTATCATCAGTGCAGTAAGTCATTTACCTGTTGAACAGGTTATCCTGGGTTATGATCAAACTGAGGAAGCAATCAATCAGATTATCACCTTTAAAGAAAATTTCCCTGATGGAAAAGTAGTTCTTATTGGACATAGTCTGGGTGGTAATAATATTTTCACTGTAGCACAAGCCCTTGAAGAAAAAGGGATTGTTGTTAATCTATTTATTCCGATTGATAGTGTTGGCTCTGATGATAGTGAATTGCCGGGAAATGTCCTTGTGGGGGTAAACTATTTCTCAACCTCAAAAGATGGCATTGATGGTCAATCAGAGATCCAAGGAGCAATAAATATTGGGATTGATGGTACAACCCATACAAAAATCGATGAAGAGATTACAAATCAAATCACTAATCTGGTTGACTATGCTGTATCAGGAACCTCATCTAACTCTAATCTCTTCGGATCATCACTTACAACCAGTGACCAATCAACGCCTGCAAATGATATCTTACCCGAGCCCCAGACACTGGGGCCTCTTTTTTCAATTCCACCTTCACTTTTTAACCCCATTGGTTCATCTCTATCTCAAGAAGAAACTCCTCAAGTCGAGCAGATTGCTCCGCTTTCTGATAATCAAATACAAACAACTCAAAGTGCCACGGCAAATCAATCAGCACCAAACAACCAAATAGTTGAAGATCAATCAACTGACTTTTTTGAAACAACAGGTTTGGTTGATGAAACGGAACTTCACCCTGAACTTGAGAACTCAGAATCAACTCAAGTGACCTTCGCGTCAGAAAACGCGAGCAGTTTGCAAAATCCGCCAATCGAAAGCCTGAGCGCAGGTGACTCCTCAACCATTGAAGAATCTGATGATATTTCAGCCAGTGCCCCAGCCAGTTTTGATGAAAATCCAGATTCAATTGCCCTTGAAGAACCAACTGCTCCGGCTCTGGAAGTAGAATCTGACCAACCCGATATGCTTTCGACCGAACCAGTTGAAGGGGATATAACCGATGGGCTCAGTGAGCAGTCAGTCTCAAATGTGGAGTTCAATCAAACAGACTTTGATGATCAAACCCTTGTTCCTGCTTCCCTGGATACAACTCCAACCGACTCAACTTTTGAAAACGATTCCGCTGCGACCCACTCAGAGCTGGTCGGCAACGAACCTGAAACAGAATCACCGGAACAGACACTTGCCTTGGACCAGCCACAGCCCTCGATGGATCAGCCCGGAGCGGAGGAACTCTCAAGCCAGGTCAACACCGACGACGCCAGTTGGTTTGCAGAAAATACC
>DAOQNB010000384.1:0-6124 GCA_035335845.1 Acidobacteriota bacterium
TCACATCAGATGCCAGGGTTTTGCCCGCAGGCCGCTACATTGCCGAAGCCTGGATCACAACGCAGGGGGCGCGCAAATTTGTAGCATCGGTTGGATTTGAAGTGGTGGATAACAAAGCTAAATTGGCCAACTGAAAGAGCCCTCTCCACTATAGCTTCCAGACCTGAGCAACCCAGTCGGAATCAAATTCCTTTTACAAAAAATTCACCAAAGGCGCTGTGGTTGTCTGCTATCCTTAGGGTCTCTTTGTTCGCATTCTCCAAACACGTTTTTCTCAAACCCATTCATCATTTTTCCTTCGACCACAGGTTGTTGCTGGTCGGAGACCCTGACCCCAGACCATCGCGAAAAAGAATGGTTTGGCTGTAGGTTTTTGTAACCAAACTCTTTCGGGAGATTATCCCGACTTGTTTCAAAGGAGAATTTGACCCCATGGCCGACAAACCTGATCAATCAGATACCAAACCAGGTCTGCTTCCAAATCTCAGTCGGCGGAAATTTCTGGCCGGGGCCGGGCTGGCCGGGGCTGGTGCCGTGATTGCCGATAAAATTTACTCAGAAGTGAAAAGTGAATCGAGTTCGTCTGCAGTTGAAGCAAACGGCACGCCGGCAGGGGCTATCCCCATCACGTTGCAGGTGAATGGGCAAAACCGGACGATTACAGTCGAACCCCGAACGACCTTGCTGTGTGCGTTACGTGACCATGCCGAACCGCCGGTGACCGGGCCAAAACTGGTCTGTGACCAGGGCACCTGTGGCGCCTGTACTGTGGTGCTTGATGACAAAGCGGTCTATGGCTGTCTGGTGCTGGCTGTGGATGCGGTCGGGAAAAAAATTACGACCGTTGAGGGGCTTGGCACCCCAGAGAGTATGAGCCCGCTCCAGGCATCGTTTGTCGAACAGGACGCACTGATGTGTGGATTCTGCACCCCCGGATTTATAACCACTATTTCTACCTATCTGAAGCAAAACCCAAATCCAACCATCGAACAGATTCGCGAAGCCTGCAAAGGCAATTTCTGCCGGTGTGGCACCTATCCCAGGGTTTTTGAAGCTGCACTTTCATCGGTCAAGGGGCAACGAAGGGCCGCATCTGATCTGTTTGCTAAATTTGGAGAGGAGGCATAACCGCGAATGCAGGACCAACCAAAACCAAAGCGCAAGATCAAGGTGCCGCGCGTCGTAAACGGCATTGAAACCATGGTTGAAATTGAGGTTGATGACACAACTGGGCCAGGATGGGGCCCCAATGACCGTCATCGGCTCTTGAACAAACGCATTCCCCGCGTTGACGGACCCGTCAAGGCGACCGGAACCGCCCAGTATTCCTATGATGTAAAGCTCCCAGGCATGCTCTATGGGCGAATCCTGGGGTCACCACACGCCCGGGCCACCGTCACCAGTTTGGATTTGAGTGGGGCAGAAAAAATCAAAGGCGTCAAAGCCGTGATTGGGGCCAGTGAAGAAATCCGATACGAAGGCGAACCCGTGGCTGCTGTGGCCGCCATTACGCCTGAACTGGCTGAAGATGCCATCCGGGCCATTAAAGTGACCTATACCGTTCTGCCACATACGGTTACGGCCAAAGATGCACTCCGGCCAAATTCCCCGAAAGTCTTTGAAGAAGGAAATGTCGAACCTCAGGGAAAACAAGGGGATCCAGCCAAAGTGGCAGCGGCCTTTGCCGGGTGCGATGCCGTGATCGAAGCTGACTACCAGACGCCAATGGTTCATCATGCCTGTCTGGAAACCCATGGCGTTGTGGTTGACTATCGCGGCGGAGATACCGCCACGGTTTATGCCTCAACCCAGGGCACATTTACGATTTCAGGTGATGCTGCCAGAGAACTTGGGCTCCAACAAAGTGCCGTAACCACAGTGGTTGAACACATGGGCGGGGGTTTTGGTGCCAAATTTGGAATTGGGCTTGAAGGCAGTCTCGCCTGTCAGTTGTCGAAAAAAACCAGTGCACCGGTCAAAATGATGCTCACCCGGAAAAATGAGTTTTTGATGGCTGGAACGCGGTCTGGTTCGTGGCAAAGACTCAAAGGCGGTGCCCGCAAAGACGGAACGCTGGTGGCCTTGCAGGCGACCCAGTACAAGCTTGGGGGGCTTGGCGATGGTTCGCAGGCCGGCCAGCCCTATGTGTACACCTTTGAGACTTTTTATCGTGAAGTTGCCGCCATTCATACCAACCTTGATTCCTCACGGGCGTTCCGCGCCCCTGGTCATCCCCAGGCATCATATGCGATTGAATCGCTGGTGGATGAGCTGGCTTATAAACTGGAAATGGATCCGGTTGAATTCCGCAAGAAGAATCTGACCGATCCGGTGTACCACCGTCAGCTTGATCGCGGCGCCAAAGAAATTGGCTGGAGCAAACGCAATCCCAAACCCGGAGGTAACCCTGGCCCCTTAAAACGGGGCATGGGCTGTGCCGTTGGCGTCTGGGGTGGTGGTGGCCGCCCGCAATGTCAGGTAGATGTGACGATTACCCGCGATGGACTGGTCACGGTGGCGGTTGGAACCCAGGACCTGGGAACTGGCACCCGGACCTATGTCCGGGCAATTGTGGCTGAGGAACTCGGGTTGAGCCTCAATGAGGTCACTGAGAAGATTGGGAGTTCAAAGCTTGGGGCCGCCAACCCATCGGGTGGTTCAACCACGGCTGCTTCACTGGCCCCGGCGGTCAAAGATGCGGCCTTCAAAGCCCGAGCCGCCATGGCTGAAAAGGTGGCGCCCGTCGTGGGTGCCAAACCTGAAGAAGTCTCCTTTATCAACGGCAAGGTCATTGCGGGTGCCCGCCCGTTGGGGTGGAAGCAAGCCTGTGCGGCGCTCCCACCAGCCGGCATTACCGTTCGTGGCGAGTGGAAACCGGGCCTTTCTGAAAATGGCGTTCACGGTGTTTGTTTTGCCGAAGTCGAAGTTGATGTCGAAACCGGCCATGTTAAACCCATTAAAATGGTGCATGTCCAGGATATTGGCCTCCCGCTCAACCGGCTGGCAGTTGAAAGCCAGATCAACGGCGGGATGATCCAATCCCTCGGGATGGCACTCTACGAAGGCCGGGTGGTGGACTCGCAACTGGGAATTACCTTAAATCCTGGGTTTGGCGACTATAAACTGCCTGGATCACTCGAAATGCCCGAACTCGTTCCAATCATTGATGATGAAGACACGCGTGAAGCCGTCATCGGTGTTGGTGAACCCGCTTTGATTCCGGCTGTCGGGGCGCTGGCCAATGCCGTATTTCATGCCTGTGGGGTTCGAGTCCGGGAATTGCCAATCACGCCCGATAAAATTTTAATGGGTTTGTTCAAATAGGGGGAAACCGACATGAAGGCATTTGAATGGGTAAATCCAACGACGGTCGCTGAAGCCGTCAAACAGCTTTCGACCCAGGTGAGCGACCCGAAAGAAGCGCCCCGGCCTCTGGCTGGTGGTCAGGATCTGCTGACGACGATGAAAGATTACATCACGCAGCCCGTGCGCGTGGTGAACCTGAAATCCATTCCCGGACTCAATAAAATTGAGGGCGATGCCAAAAAGGGACTCAAACTGGGTGCCCTGGTTACGCTCTCACAACTGGAAGAACATCCGGAGATTCGTAAGAGCTTTCCCGCCATTGCCGAAGCCGCGCATTCGGTGGCGTCAACTCAAATTCGAAACCTCGGGACCCTGGCCGGTAACCTGTGTCAGCGTCCCCGGTGCTGGTATTTTCGGCTGGAACATGTGGTCTGCCTGAAAAAAGGTGGTGACCAGTGTTATGCCGAGGCGGGTGAAAACAAATACAACGCCATTTTAGGTGGTGGGCCGTCCTATATCGTCCATCCATCTGATTTGGCGCCGGCACTGGTGGCACTTGGGGCCAGTGTGGTGATCGTTGGGCCAAATGGGAATCGAACGGTTGAACTTGAGAAATTCTTCAAACTGCCCAGCCAGGGTGACCTGCTGCGGGAAAACGTTCTGGCCGATAATGAAATCATCACCGAAATTCAGGTGCCGGCTTCACCAGTTGCGGCTCGATCAACCTATTTAAAATTCAAGGAACGAGATTCGCTCGATTTTGCACTCTCAGCCGTGGCTGCCGCGGTTGAGCTGGATGCCGGTGGTAAGGTCAAGCAGGCCCGGCTGGTCCTGGGTGGCGTGGCCCCAACGCCGTGGCGGGTTCCAAAAGCCGAAAGCTATCTGGTTGGGAAAAAACTGGATGAGGCAACGCTCCAGGAAGCCGCAAAACTGGCTCTGGAGGGTGCCCAGCCACTCTTGCACAACCAGTACAAGGTGCCGTTGACCCAGACGCTGGTTCGACGAGCCCTCAACCAGCTTGGCAGCGGCAAATCAGCATAAGGAGGGGGTATGAGCAAAGACGATTCATTTGACAATTCAACCGTTGACCCGTTTGGGAGTGCGGCGGCCCCGGTGTTTAATAGCCCGTTTTGTGGTGAACTCCGGTCAAAAAACTATTTTCTGCTCGATGTCCTGCCAACCAGTGCCGAGCAATATTTGGATCCAAGCGGTCATTGCTGGTGTTTTATGACGCATCAAGTGGTCGGCCCCGACGGAGGGAAAGTCCATCCAACCCGATGTACTTCAGACCGAAGGTGTTACAAATCGGCGCTGGCGTAAGGGACTGCGCATCAATGGAGTTTGTGGTATGCAAAAGAAATGGTTAGCTACGAGTGCGATGCTTCTGGCCATGGTCCTTCCAGGTTTTGGAAGCGAGCCAAAGGCGGGGGCAATTTCAGGTGATTACGTGGAGGCCCGGACGGCGAGTGTCTTTGCCGGTGCCTGCCATTACAACGGGGAAGTGGTCACCATTGGCCGGGATGCCATTTTAGCCTGGAACATCACTGCCGGCGAGTGGAACGGAGTCTCACTGGCTGGCGTGAAAGCCGTGGCTGTGGTCGAAAGTGATCTCAATCTGGAAAAACCGACGGGCCGCCACCAGTCAGAACTGGTGGTGGATAGTGCGGCCACCGAAGCCCAGGCTCAGGCTGTGGCCCAGGCGTTGGCGACCAAATATGCTGCGTCATTAGGGAAGGTGGTGGCTCTTCGCCGGCTTCCAGTTTCATTCGAACATCAAGCCAGCGGGTACAAGGTCAATGCGGCTGGGTTTGCCTCATTAACCGTGCAACCGATGCCAAATAATGCCTGTTGTACCATGCCGGGGCTGGTGTGGTATGCGCCGTTAGTGCCGCTCCAGAATCGAAAAGTCGGCTATACCGTCAATGCCAGTTATGAAGGCAGTCAGGTCGGCATGCCCTGGTCACGTGCCTCTGAAAACAGTGCTTTTTACGGGACATTCTGACTGGCAGGGGAACGACGTAAAACACAGAGTTTTAAGCTACTTACTTGCCGAGCGATTGCCTGAATGAAGAGCACGCTCAAGCGTGAACCCGGCACAGAAATCAGTTTCAGAAATACCTTCAATCAAATCGTGAAACCATCCTTCTGTTCACAAAAAACGAAAGGATGGTTTTCTATTTTTGGGTGTTGGCTGGCTGCTGAGAGAGTTCAGTGTCATCCTGGAGTCCACACCCAATGACCGCTGCGCATTTTCCAGGGCTGTTTACCTGGAGTCCATCCATCCAGGTGTCGAAAGCCGAGGTGGGCTCTGCACAAGAACCGGAACTCAATTCTGAGTCTTCTGAGTCCATACCTGGTTCATCTTCAACCAAACCGGTAACCGCTTGAAATCGAAATGATTCCTGTTCCAGCCAGTGGGCCTTTTCTCTTATTTTTTTTCGTGATTCTAAAAGCATTGAAACTCCTGAAAAAATGGAAGGTGTTCAAAAAAACCGATGCCAGCTTAGCGTCAGTTCCTGGGTGGTACCCTGAGGTATCTGAAGTGTGACGGGTTTTGAAGTCTGAGTCTTACGTAAAACTTGAGTTCAGGTTCAACCGAGAAATCAAAGTCATTTGAAGAAATGCTCTGCCACTCGGATACAAACTAAGTTGTGATAACTGTAGGCCTGACATATTGAGCTGAAGATCAAACACGAGATCAATGCTTTCTCAGATCTTCCAGATTTGAAGTCGAGTTTTGAAGCCCCGCGACAGGTTGGATAATGCCCATTGAACTGAGAATTTCAGAAACTTCTTCACACTCAGGGCCATTTGCATG
>DAOQNB010000385.1:0-6106 GCA_035335845.1 Acidobacteriota bacterium
AAAACCCGGAACCCGGAACCCGGAACCCGGAACCCGGAACCCGGAACCCTGTTTTCCAAACCCGGAACCCGGAACCCGGAACCCGGAACCCTGTTTTCCAAACCCGGAACCCGGAACCCGGAACCCGGAACCCAAAGACCTATGACCACACCACACACTCCTCAACCCACAAGTGGCCAGGAAATTGATCGCGGCACGTACGAGGTCATTCGCGACCGGTTGCTGGCTCAGGCGAGAATTCTGGCTGAGAAAACCAATGCTCTCAATCAGCGGCGGTTGGACTTGTTCGGCAGTTCAGAGCTGGCCATCATCGGTAGCGAACGCATTCGGACTGTTCACAATTGCATTCCGCGCGACATCATCAATGCCGGGCGGTATATGCTCTTTGGTTACAACGTTTTTATTGGGTTAAAGACCGAAACCAAAGTTGAAGATGTGTTGAGTCTGCACTGGCTTGAAAAAACGGAAACTGGTTTTGCCTTTCAGCCCGTTCCACCGGGGTCAGATGAAGATTTCCTGAGTCATCCGCAGTTTGTGAAGGACTTTCAGGAACTCTATCGCTATTACAAAGAAGCCAGATTGTTGCAACTTCGGGTGGTCGAAGGCAAAATCCTGGCCATTTTCCAAACCGGGGCGTTGCTCAAAGACATCAAGGTGTTTCGCTGGGCCGTTGATCCGAAAGGAAAAGTGACCTACCTCGATAATCGCGGCGAGCGAGACCATGTCTATCCGCCGTCTCACGACTTTGTGTGGACCCAAACCACCCGTGAAGATCAGGTCGGCGGGAAATTTCCGCATATTTCAATCCTGGATCAGGTGTTTGTCGAAACCATCGGCGGTAACCTGACCATCAAAATCGAAGACAACACCGAATCCGGCGCCGGCATTTATGAAGAACCGGTCGAAGACCCACGCCAGTCGCTTGATGATGCCGAAGTGCATTTTGCCAAACTGGGCGGGTTGATTCTGCTCAAAATTCTGCCGTTTCGTGAAAAACACTACCGCTATTTTGTCTTTAATCTCCGAACCAAAACTGTGGTTCGCATTGATGCGATTGGCCAGGCGTGTGTTCAGCTTCCAGAAGATCACGGCATCATTTTCCCAGGCGGCTATTACCTGCAATCCGGGGAGTACAAAACCTATGGTGAAAGCACCGGGATGGAATACAAGCGAATGGTGCGGTCACCCAATGGCGAGGATGTGCTCTATATTTTCCATCGTCGGGATGAAGGCCGCAATGTGTTACTGCCATACAACAAGATTCGCAAAGAAGTCGCGCTGCCGATTGATTGTCACGGGTACAGCAAGTTTGATGATGGCCGACTGGTGGTGCTCAAGGCGCCAGCCGAACCCACTCGCGTCCATCCGATGCAAATCTGGCAGACGCCCTTTACCAGTGACGAATATGCGGCGGCGGCACCGTCAACCGGAACCTTTCTGGAAAGCATCGGGAACTCTGAACTGGTACGCGGCATTTCTGATGCACTCAGCATTCAAAAGTTAATTGTCGAGCAAACTCCCACCACCCAGGTCTATGAAGATCTGATTGCTACGGTCAATCGAACGCTGGACAGTTATTTCTGGCTTGATACTGACCACGCGGGCAATATTGGTGCCCTCCTGACCGAGATTCGAGCAACGGCAGAGTTGATCGTTGATGAGTTTGAAAAGGTCGAGGAGTTACGTAAACAGGCTGCCGAGGCAACCGAGAAAGCCACCGTCGGGTTGCGGGAATTGATTGGTTCGCTGAGACTGACCAACTGGACAACCCTGGAGGCCTATGTCACGGCGCTGACGCAATTGCGTGGGCAACGCGGGCATTTAATTTCACTTCGGGAAGTTCGCTACATTGATTTGTCCCAGTTGGAAAAGCTAGAGCACGAGGTTGTCGCGCAGTTTGACCGGGTCAGTGCCAGAGCGGTTGAATTTTTGAGAGGTGACAAGGCGCTTCAGCCCTATCACGTCAAAATTGCCAGACTGGTGGCCGATGCGGAACCGGTGACCACTGTCCTTGGAATCAATCCTCATCGGGCCACGGTTGAAAAAATCGGGGCCGAACTCGATTTACTCACCGAAGTCATCGGTGGCTTAAAGATTGAGGACACACTGGTCAGGACCAAAATCCTGGAAGACATTTCTGAAGTCATGGGAGGGCTTAATCGAGCGCGGGCGATTGTCGAAGCTCGCCGCAAGGAATTGCTGTCACGCGAAAGCCTGGCCGAATTTGGCGCTCAGTTCAAACTCTTTGCTCAGAGCGTTTCCAGTGCCCTCAGCCTGGCTGATTCGCCTGAAAAGTGTGATGCGCAGATGGGCACACTCATGCTTCGGCTGGAAGAAATCGAAAGCCGATTCAGCGAATTTGACGAGTTTCAGGTTCAGTTGGCGGAAAAACGCGACGATGTGATGGAAGCCTTCCAGGCCAAACGGCAACTGCTGGTCGAACAACGCCAGCGCCGGGCCGAACACACGTTTCAGGCTGCAGACCGTGTCTTGCAGGGGATCAAACGCCGCCTCTCGACTTTTAAAACCGCCGATGACCTCAACGCCTATTTCGCGGCTGATCAAATGGTGGCGAAAGTTCGCGAGTTGATTGAGACGCTCCGCAAACTCGAAGACAGTGTCAAAGCCGACGAAGTTGAATCACGACTGAAATCCACCCGCGAAGATGCCTTGCGGGTCCTGCGCGACCGGCAGGACCTGTTTGAGGGCGCGGCGGTCGTAAAATTTGGACGCCACCGATTAAGCGTCAACACTCAGCCGCTGGAATTGACCATGCTCCCACGCCAGGGCGCGATGATGTTTCATTTGAGCGGGACCGATTTTTTTCAACCAGTGGCAGATGCCGGATTTGACGCCACCCGCGAATTGTGGGAGCAATCACTTGTCTCGGAAACGCCGGAAGTCTATCGGGGTGAATATCTCGCTTTTTGCCTGCTTTCTGATGCCGAATCCGGGAGCCATAATTTGAGTCTGGAACAGCTACGCGATGCTGAATTGTCAGAAACGGGTCTCATCGGAGTGGTCAGAACCTATGCAGAAACCCGATATGATGAAGGTTATGAACGCGGTATTCACGATGCGGATGCGGCGCTGATTTTGGCCAGGGTGTTACAACTCTATCGAACCGCAGGCCGGTTGCGGTTTGCACCGGGGCCACGGGCGCTGGCCTGTCTGTTTTGGGCATTTTTGGATGATGATTCAAAGCGCGAACAATGGGGACGTCAGGCGCGAAGCCTGGCCCGGTTGCGAACGGTGTTTGGTTCCACTCCGGCGATTGAATCACTCATTGGCGAGTTGATGGCAGCCATAACCGAGTTTTTGACGGCCAACCATATTCCGTTTCCCCAGGAAGACATCAAATTTGGCGGAACTTATTTGTTTGAAGAAATTTGCCGACCAGACCGGGTGTTTGTCACCAGCGGCGAAGCTGTAACCCTCAGTCAATCCTTTACCGATCACCTCAACCTCAATGGTCAGTGGCAGACATTTGTTGAGGATCTGGCCGAACTACGTGGAAATTTGGGTCAGAGTTACCGTCTGGCCAGTGCCTGGTTAGAGGCGTTTGTGGCCGCCGCCACAACCGAAAAAGTCATTGAAACCCGGCTGGCAGTGACCGAAGCCGTGGCACTGCTGTTAACTGATGGTCGCCTGGAACGAATGCAAAGCAGCACTATTCCAGGTCTGGTCGTAGATGGACTGCTGGGGCAGCATCCTCGACTCTCTGAACGCCGGTTGATGGTTCGACTTGATGAATTTCTCATGCGGTTGGGACGGTTTCGAATCGAACGAGTTCCCAAATTCCGAGCCTATCAAGAGCAACGTCATGCCCTGTTGCGGCGGGAACGTGAGCGACTCCGGCTGGATGAATTCACGCCAAAAGTGATGAGTTCGTTTGTTCGTAATCAGTTGATCAATGATGTGTACCTGCCGTTGATTGGTGACAACCTGGCCAAACAGATTGGAGTGATTGGTGATGGGAAACGCACTGATTTGATGGGAATGCTCTTGTTAGTCTCACCGCCCGGATACGGGAAAACAACGTTGATGGAATACATTGCCAACCGACTTGGGCTGGTGTTTATGAAAATCAATGGACCGGCACTCGGCCATAAAGTCACGTCGCTGGATCCGATGGAAGCTCCAAATGCCACGGCGCGCCAGGAAATCGAAAAACTCAATCTGGCGCTCGAAATGGGCAACAACGTGATGCTCTATATAGATGACATCCAGCACACAAACCCTGAATTTCTGCAAAAATTTATTTCCCTGTGTGATGCCCAGCGCAAAATCGAAGGCGTCTGGAATGGTCAGACGCAAACCTATGACCTGCGCGGAAAACGATTTTGCGTCTGTATGGCTGGAAACCCGTACACCGAATCAGGCCAGAAATTCCAGATTCCGGATATGCTGGCCAACCGGTCTGATACCTATAACTTAGGCGATATTTTGACAGGCCGTGAAACATTGTTTGAACTCAGTTATCTGGAGAATGCCCTGACCTCAAATCGGGTGCTGGCTCCGCTGACCACCCGTGAACCAGGTGATGTGTACAAACTGGTCCAAATGGCCAAAGGTGAGGCGGTTCAAAGCGACCAGCTTTCGCATGGATATTCCGGTGTTGAAATCGGCGAGATGGTCAGCGTTTTGAAAAACCTGCTCCAGATTCAACAGACCGTGCTCAAGGTCAACCAGCAATACATCCGGTCAGCTTCTCAAGATGACGCCTATCGAACCGAACCGCCGTTCAAGCTTCAGGGAAGCTATCGGAACATGAACAAGCTGGCCGAAAAAGTCGTGGCGGTGATGAATCCGGAAGAGTTGGAAAACTTGCTCGATGATCACTACCTTGGCGAAGCACAAATCCTGACGACCAGTGCCGAACATAACCTGCTCAAACTGGCTGAATTGCGCGGGCGGATGTCCCCGGAACAAACCAGCCGCTGGAACGAGATCAAACGCGGATTTGCGCGGGTCAAAGTGATGGGCGGCAAAGATGATGACCCGGTGGTGAAAGTCACCGGTCAAATTGGGTTGGTCTCTGAACGGCTCGAAGATATTTGCGCTGCCCTGACAACTTTGCATTCCGTCACGGCACGGCACACTGAGCAATCTGCCCGAAGCGGTGATCTGTCAACCTACTTGACCAAACTTGACCAGACGTTGAATGTGCTGCGGCGAGTCCAATCAACGCCCACGACCGACCCGGCAGTGACCACATTGCTTGGCTCAGTCGCTTCAGGATTGGAAAAAGTCTTGACCCAGCAAGCGGCGCCACCAGCAATCGAAGTCAAAAGTGCCACGACCAACGGTGCCGAACTGGCACCCTATCTCAACAAGCTTGATCAAACACTTGAAAAACTGGCCGCCACCAGCGCAAAAACAGCGGTTGTGCAGACCCTGTCGCCGGGTGTGTATGACCTGCTGAATGAAATGCTGGTCAATGTTGAAAGTGCATTGTTGCCGATGGTGCGGCTACTGGCTCGTGAAATCTCAACCACGCCAGGTGGTGAGACCAAAATTTCAACTCAGCTTGACCGAACTTTAAAAACCCTCGATATGCTCAAAGACCTGCTCAAAGCGCTCAGAAAAATCGAGACTGGGAAAGGGTAATACCATTGAGGGTTTAGGGTTCAGGGTTCAGGGTTTTCACCGCGTAGCGGTGGTTGAATTGAGGCAGGTCGTTTACGGCCTGTAAATAAAGACATAAATTTCGAAAACCCCGAACCCGGAACCCGGAACTACATTTTTTTGCGTTTTTTCTGGAAATTTCTTTAACGAACTCCCACCTTCTGAGTAGAATGGCTCCCGCCACCTTACTCGCAACTTTGATTGCCGAACACATTCTGAAATTGATTTTGTCTGCCAACAGTGACTTCTCTGGTGGAAAGAACTTTCCTGTGGTTGCTGGTGAAAAAACCTTGCCTCTCAGTTGAGACCTGCGGTCTGGTCGTGCCCAGTTGTTGGTTCCAATGTTTGTGGAAAGATAGAAAATTAAGGTTTTTCGAGTCACAAATGCAGCCTGAACGAAAGTCACGGTCTACCTGAGTCAAAACCTTCAGCTAGACCAAATTTGCGATCACGCACCACCATTGTCACGGCAACACGG
>DAOQNB010000386.1:0-6103 GCA_035335845.1 Acidobacteriota bacterium
TTGGTTCTTGGTTCTTGGTTCTTGGTTCTTGGTGCTTGGTTCTTGGTTCTTGGTTTCGAAAACCCGGAACCCGGAACCCGTTTCTTCATTCTTCATTCTCAATTCTTCATTCTTCATTCTCATGGCTTCACTCACTGACATTCCGGGCATTCGCGTCGGACACTGGACTGATTCACGACGGCCAACTGGCTGCACGGTGGTTTTGTTTGATTCGCCAGCCACAGCAGCGGTTGATGTTCGCGGAGGCGCGCCCGGCACGCGGGAAACGGATTTGCTCTCTCCGGTCAATCTCGTTTCACAGGTGCATGCCATTGTATTGACGGGAGGAAGCGCGTTTGGGCTCGCAGCGGCAACCGGTGTTGTGCGCTATCTCGAAGAACGCCAGATTGGGTTTGATGTCGGTGTGGCCAGGGTGCCGATTGTGCCAGCAGCGGTGCTTTTTGATCTGGTGGTTGGTGATGCCAGCATCCGACCAGATGCCGAAAGCGGATACCAGGCGTGTCTCGCAGCTTCGGATGGCCCGGTCAGTGAAGGTTCGATCGGAGCTGGTGCGGGTGCCACGGTCGGAAAAATGCTCGGATTTCATCGGGCCATGAAAGGCGGCATTGGCACGGCAGCAATTCATACCGCAGATGGGCTCTGTGTCGCCGCCCTCATCGCGGCCAACCCCTGGGGAGACATTCGCGACCCTCGCACCGGTCACATCCTGGCTGGAACACGCGGCGAAGATGGAAAAACCCTGGTAGATCCAATCCGGCTGATGCGTGAAGGCAATCTGCTTGACCCGTTCACCCCGGCCTCAAGTTCAAATACGACTATCGGCCTGGTGGCAACCAACGCCGCCTTAACCAAAACCGAACTGACCAAAGTGGCGCAAATGGCCCACGATGGTCTGGCACGCACCATTTTTCCAATTCATACCCCATTTGACGGAGACACCATTTTTGCCGTCGCCGTGCCTGCATATATAAAAGGACAACCATTTGTAACTCATCCGGGGAGAGTCGGCATTTTAGCGGCAGAGGTCGTGGCCGATGCGGTGATTCGCGCCGTGCAAACTGCCGTGGGATTGCCTGGAATTCCAGGCGCGGCTGAACTTGAGGGTTGAACTTTTTTCCAATCGGGCTCCAATGAAAAAATTTGTCTTCCGACTGTGTTTTCTGTCAGTGGTGGTGTGTGTTGCGACAGGCACTACCTTCGCAATCCAATCCCAAAAAGCTAAACCCAATCCAGAACGAATTCCGATTCCAGTTGAAGTACTTCCGGTTTTTGATATTCCACGGCCCTGGCTTTCGTGGACGTTTGTTGATCCTGAAGTATTTCCAGAGCATTTCAAACCTTCATATCCACCTTCAAGTACAGCGTGTTACGGTTCTTCACCTCCAACAGTCCGATCCATAAACTCACCAGCTTTCTGTGGTGAACGTGGAATTCGACTCCAAATTATCAGACAGTCAAAAGCCAGATATACCGATGAAGCCAGAGAAGCGCTTATTGTTGGGAAAGTGGTACTTGCAGTTGAATTCCTTACGGACGGGACAATTGGTGAAATTCGGGTTGTCAGGTCACTCGGCTATGGACTGGATGAGCAGGCGGTTGAGGCGGCTCGTCAAATCAAATTTCGTCCGGCTATGAAAGACGGAGAGGCAATTCCCTTTACCCATCGGGTTGAATTTTCATTTCAGCTTCCATGAATTAAGACCATCCTTCTGACCAACTGGCAAAACTAAAGACCTGTTTATTTAGATTTGGATAACTGGCCATAAAATAACGATACTGGCTGTAATGCATTCGGGAAAAGCCGGCATTCTAACAACAACGGCACCAGCCTGAGATCTGAAAATAGATTCCCTTCTCTTTTTCCGGAGCATCTTCAATGAAAAAACTTGTCTTCCGACTGTGTTTGCTGTCAGTGGTGATGTGTGTTGCGACAAACTCTATCCCTGCCATCCAATCCCAAAAAGCCAAACCGAATCCAGAACGAATTCCAATCGGACCTGAGCCGGCACAGATGTTAAACGCCCCTGGTATAGAACTTGCAGTTGATTTTCGTGAGGTTGATTGGGCTCTAAAGTCATTTGACATCACGAATCGGGGAATTAGCGGGTGTCAGCCAAACTCTCTAGCCTATTCCCATGGATACCGGTCTCCGGACCCGAATATACCTGATTTTCGGCATAGAATTATCAGTCAGCCGAAACCCCATTACACCGATGAAGCGAGAAAGGCGCATATTGTCGGGAAAGTAGTCCTTTCCGTTGAGTTCCGTGCCGATGGAACAATTGGGAATATTCGGTTACTCAGGTCGCTGGGCTACGGATTGGATGAGGAGGCGATTGTGGCAGCTCGTCAGATCAAATTTCATCCAGCCCTGAAAAACGAAAAGCCAATGACATATACCAGTCGGGTTGAATTCAGTTTTAACCTGATTGATTGAGTCAATTTGTTTGGGCTGAGCAGGAATTAACCGGCAGAAAATCTGCACACTGAACTTTTTCCAACCGTGTTCGAATGAAAAAATTTGTCTTCCACGTGTGTTTTCTGTCAGTCTTGGTGTGCGTTGTGGCGGGCACTGCCTTCGCAATCCAATCCCAAAAAGCCAAGCCAAATCCGGAACGAATTCCAACTGGGTCTGAACCCACACCGACTTTGAATGTTCCTGGTTTAGAACTGGCGATTGAACTGGTTGAGCCAGCGTTGATCGCTCCTTCTTTTCGAACTGATCCTGGCCAGGGCTTATCCACTTGCTATGGATCTCAACGTAGATTCAGTAATTCTCGTCCCCAGATCATCAGTCAGATGAAGGGAAAGTACACAGAAAAAGCACGGGATGCCTGTATTCGTGGAAAAGTGATTCTGGCAATTGAGTTTCGCGATGATGGAACCATTGGTACTATTCGAGTTGTCAGGTCACTTGGCTATGGACTGGATGAACAGGCAATTGCTGCCGCCCGTCACATCAGATTTCGCCCAGCCATGAAAGACGGTCAGCCCGTCACGATTACCCGTCGGGTTGAATTCCCTTTTAACTTTATCAATTGATTCAAGTCGAACGTTTTATGCCCTTTCTCGCCCGGTTTCTGAAAATAATTCTGTGTCTGGTTGGGGTATGCTGGCTGAGCCTGACCACTGCGCTGGCCGGGACTTCGCAGGAAGACTACCTCCGGCGGTTTGACGAAGCGCATCAACTCATCGGGCAGGCGCTCAACCTTGGCCAGCAACCCGAATCTCCCGGCCAGTGGCGGGCTTCAAATCATCTGAAAATGGATGATATTGTGCAATTCCGATTGCTGCTCCCTCGCAATGAAGTTGTTGACTTTCAAGGTCAATCCATCACGGTTGATAATTCACGGCTCTACGATTTACTTGAAAAACAGCAATCCGCCCAAACACCCGCTGATTCAGAACAGGCACTGGCACTCCTCAATGAAGAAATGGCCGAGTTGCGCACCCGGATGTTTGAGCCTGACAATTCCGCCAGTGCCGGACGAGGTCAGGTGACTGAGAAAATGCAGGAAATCCTGAGTCGGCGTGATTTTAGTGTGAAACAGGGCGATACCTGGCGCGACCGATTTCAGCGCTGGCTGGGTGAATTTTTGCTCGATTTGCTCCGGATGCTCTGGCCCAGTTTTAAAACCGGTGGTATGACGATGCTTGATCTGGCCAAAATGGTCGTGATTGCCCTGGTTGTGGTGGCAGTCGCCTGGATCACCCGCGTACTGATTTTGCGCTTTTGGAAGCGTGACCCGGCTGAGAAAAAAGGCGGGAAACGGGTCATTTTAGGCGAAGAAATTGACGAATCAACCACGGCTGAAGAACTGCTGACTGCCGGAATGGATCTGGCCCGGACAGGTGAATACCGGCAGGCAATTCGAAAAGTCTATGTCGCGCTCCTTTATGATATGGACGAACGCCAGGTCATCCATATTGAGCCAGGGCTCACCAATCGCGAATACCTCAACCGCGTGCGTAGCCAGGTCCGAATCTATTCACCGATGCACGAAATGACCAATCGTTTTGATGAATTCTGGTATGGTCAGTTCGTGGCCACCAAAGAAGATTTTCAAAAATTTCTGCTCAAATATCGCGAAGCCGTGGGGGGACTTCCGACCAAGGCGAAAGCATAGAGTTGAGGGTTCAGGGTTCAGGGTTCAGGGTTCAGGGTTCAGGGTTTCGAACCAGGTGCGGTTCACAACACCACAGGTTCTCAGAATGAGAAACCACGGAATATACAGAAAATAAATCCAAATTTTTCAATAGCTTACGAGACTTTAAAAAAATAGAAACTCAGAGAATATTTATCTAAAAAGCTATACCAGGGAATTCCTTCATTGAAAAACCGTAGCACCCCTTATGTTCTGCTATTCTTTTTCTTTTCTGTCTTTTTCCCTGAACCCTGAACCCTGAACCCTCATTGGTCTTATTTCTGTCCTTTTATTGAATCAGCCATGAATCGAAAAGCACTGGGAAACATTTTGGTTGTCGGGTTGCTCATCGCGGTTATGGTGGGCCTCAACCTGCTGTTTTATCGTGACAGCCGCGAAGATTCTGAAACCGAACAACGTGCCGACCGCTCGACGTACTCGGGCCGAACGTTTGGCCTCCTCGGCTATTTCACGTTGCTCGAAGAATCAAAAATCCCGGTTGCCCGATGGCGCGAACAATTTACCGAACTCAAAAACTCGCCCACAACCAGAGTGCTGTTTATTGTTTCTCCGTCGCCACTCTATTTTCCAACCAAAGAAGAAATCACCGCCTTACAGGAGTGGGTTCACCAGGGAGGAACCGCAGTCATCATTGATCGCTCAATCAAACTTGATTTCACCGGATTTACGCTTGAGACTGGCTACCTGCCACCAGTTGAAACTGGTCAGGATGGTGCACCGCCACCACCTCGCCGGGCCTATCCCTGGCAACCAACCAGCACCATGTATGGTGTTGGTCAAATTGAAGTCTCAGAGTTTGCCAGCAGTCTGCAATTTTCTGTCGCGCAGGCCGCCAAACCGTCGGTCATTCCACCCTGGGCAGCCCCACCTGGAGAAAAAACCCCCGAGGCCGTTGAAGAAGCCGAAGATTGGGAAGAAGATCCTGAGTTTGAGGAGAATTCCGAAGCATTTCCAGCCGGGCAACTTCCAGCCAAAGTGGCTCAACCCGTAGCGACCGACGATGCCGTGTACTTACCCTTAGCTGGCGTTGACCATTTTTCAATTCTGGCTCAGTTAAAGTATGGTCAGGGAAACTTCATATGTCTGTCAGATGAATTCATTTTTGCAAACAATGGCATTTCAAAAGCGGACAATGCCATTCTTGGTCTCAACCTGGCGAGTGCTGTACTTGATGCTGTTCAGAAAAAGTACCCGGCTTCCAAACATCAGATTCTGTTTGACGAATTTCATCACGGCTATCACAACGGCGGCCCAAACTATGCCACGTTGGCCGGGTATTTCCGTGGTTCGCCAGTTCCCTGGCTGATGTGGCAGTTTGCATTTTTAGGGCTGTTTATTGTGTTTACCTATGGCCGGCGATTTGCTCGCCCGGTGCCGCTCAAACGGGTCAATCGGGCCAGTTCGCTTGAGTATGTTTCAGCCATGGCACAAATCCAGCTCGTCGCCAAAAGCTATGACCTGGCCATTGAGAATATCTATAACCGCTTCCATCGGGTCTTGTGTCGCTATGGCGGTGTTGCGACCAATGTCAAAATTGATCGAATTGCCACGGCAGTTGCTTCGCGGGGACAGGTTGATGCCAACGAACTCATCCGGGTCCTCCAACGTTGTCAGGAAGTCCTCAACGGCAAAGCCATTACCGAAAAAGAACTGCTGCACCTGACTCAAAAAATCCGGGAAATTGAACATAAGATTGGAAGCTGATGAATTGGGTCTGGAAAACCAGGGTTGGGGGCTGAAGAAACCAGGGCTCAGGGCTGAAGACTCGCAAGCTCAGGGGCAGTTGAAGGATGAGGGATGAAAGAAAACCAGTTCTTCAGCCCTCAGCCCAATGTCTTCCGCCCGACTTCTTCAGCCCTCAGCCCTCAGCCCAATGTCTTCCGCCCGACTTCTTCAGCCCTGAGCCCGATGTCTTCCGCCCTATGCTTCCGCCACCC
>DAOQNB010000387.1:0-6090 GCA_035335845.1 Acidobacteriota bacterium
CCTGATCAACTTACGGGAGTTTTGTAAGGCTTAAAACTCGCAACCAGTTCTATAATTACATGGTCAGATTTTAAGTGATTCAAAAGCGTCTAACGCTCCATTCACACTCTATCAGTTTCTTACTTTTGGTCTGGTTTCTGCTGAACCGCAGGTGTCCCGATGACAATGTCAGCAAGCTGGCGAACCGTTTCCAGGCGTTCGGGAGCATCTTCCAGGTTTGAGAGGATGACGACCGCCAGCCGGTCCTGGGGTACCACATAGAGCATGCCGCTCACCCCTGGGCTTGATCCACCATGAAAAATTGGCCCTGCTGGACGTCCGGATGCGTCCTCCACAATTGCCCAGCCCAATCCATAGTTTACTGTGTCGCCATTTTTCAGGGCGAGTTCTTTCAACATCAGATCTCGCGTTGTGCAACTGACCAGCTTGCAATCCATAAAATTGATGGCAAAGGCCGCCAGGTCCAGCGCGGTTGTGACATAGCCACCAGCCGGAAGCCGGTTACTCATATCCACGTGGGTGGCAATTTGCAATCGGCCATCAACCCGGGCATACCCGGCAGCCCGATGCGGGATAATCACCGCCGGATCATCGTCGCGCGAATGGGTCATTCCGGCTGGATCAAACACATAATTCTTGATGACTTCCATAAACGGCATTTTGGCCGCACCTTCGAGGACACACCCCAATACATTATAACCGTAAGTGCTGTAAGAATAGTCAGTTCCAGGTTCAAACAACAGCGGATCGTCTTTAAATGGAGCCAATGCTTTGACCACGCTGTCATAATGAACCGTGCTGGTTTGCTCTTCACGGTTACGGGGCCCTCCGTAGTGGCGAATCCCAGATGTATGTGTCAGGAGATGGCGAGGTGTAATGGTCCACGGTTTTAGTGGAAACGCCGTACAGTAATTCTGGAGAGGCTGATCCAGGTCGAGCTTTTTTTCTTCGACCAGCCGCATCGCCGCCGTTGCCGTGATTGATTTTCCAATTGAAGCGCTCCGATAGACGGTCTCTGAGGTTGCCGGAACGGAATTTTCAAGATCCGCAAAGCCATATCCTTTTGACCAGATCACCCGTCCATCACGGGCCACCGCAAGCGACAATCCCGGAATACCATGCCGGGCCATATAGGCCTTGATCGCGGTATCAACGGCTTTACCTTTGGCTGGTGGGAGGGGACGTGCCTGAATCAATACCGGAAAAATGAACAGAACCAGAAAACAGATAGTCCGGACCATTGGTTTTTACTCCTGAATCCTGCCTGGACGGCCCTGGGAACCCGCTTTCGACTGGTGTGCCACAACAAACGCACTGGCGGTCACTCTCAACCGTGAGTGTTCTTGCCATCAGAATGCAGAATCTAATTCTCAATTGATTTTTTGGCCCGGTGGTGTGTGTGGCTAGATGATAGGGATGAATCGTTCAGGGGGCAAGTTGAGCCAATCTTAGAAATTTAAATCCAGTTCTCCATCGTTCGGTATTTCCCCAGGCCCAGAGCCTCGAACTCGTCAATTCGGTTCCCTGGTTCCACACCGAATATCTTGAGCGCACAATTGATGGCACCCGCTGGCAACTGATCAACCTGCAGATCACGGCGATTTCCCGTCACTGCCGGGCCGAAAATAATTTTTCCTTTCGACCAGACAATGGCCCCCTGACTGCCTACGCCTCCAAAATAATCGGTTTCAATGTAGGCAAGCGGCCCTGGGTGTGAGTGGGTCTGGCCAAAATGGTTTAATTTCGGGCTCAAAAAAAGAAAGCGTGGGTCAAACGACCCACGCTCTTCAGGAGTGGTAAGCACATCATACAGGGCTTCGGTCACCGGAATCATCGCCAGGCCCTGCAACAACGGGATAATGATGGCGGTTGATTGGATCTGAACAATGTCACCAAGCAAGGCTTCTGATCCCAAAAATGCCTGCAGGCAATGTCCCATGGTGACTATCCCTATAACTGACCGGCTTTATTGCGCCTTCCAGGTGAGAATCGGGGAATTTCCAAACCAGATTGACCAGAGTCCGGTCGCCAGCGACTTGTTGGTAAACCGATTTTTGACCTGACCTTTGACCGCCAGGGTCACGGCGCCGCCTGGGCCCCAGCATAACTCCATCCGGTCCCCTGACTTCATATCAACCAGGGAATTCAAAAATGGGTCCACGACGCCTTTCAACGAATCATAACCAGGGGTGTTCTTGCGCAGACTCTCTTCATATTGCTCGCGGATTTTGGCGGCTTCGACATCACGCACAAAGTGCATAATGATGAGTTTGGCCGGGCCGTCTTTGAGCATCTGTGATTTTGCATCGGCTGCTTTATCGTATTTCCCAGTCTCGTAATAGGCCGCCGCCGCATAGACTTTGAATCCGAGTTTGCTCCGAACTCCAAGGTGGGTGACTTCAAATGTATGCCCATAATTGCCGCCCTTGGAGAGAAATGAGACGCCAGTTGACGGCTCTTTGACGTTTTGTGCCATGGCCGAGAGACAGCTCAATCCCATCATCAGAAAGAAACCAGCAATGGCAATAACCAGTTTTCGAGTCATGAGTGTTTCCTCACAAAAATGAAAGTGATTTTTTTTCAAGCGAATGTTGAAAGAAGAATTGGCGGGACAACGGGCGTGATTGTAGCGCATTTGGAACCAGGCGACTATCACCAATTCTCTTTGGCCTCCGGGTTCCGGGTTTGCGAATGCCGGGTCTTTTTGTCACCTGGTCACTCTGTCATCTTGTCAGGATCACGGGTTTTGGATACCCAGCGCGGCGCTGAATCCGTTGTCTGCCGAAGAATCAGGTAGAGTTGCGCTGTGTGATGCTGAACGTGCCGGAGATTATGGATCAAGAGTTCCGCCAGGTTCAGATCCAGCCAGTAAAACCCACCTTTCTGGCGGGTCTGCTCGTCGGTCAGATTGGTGATCCTGGCCCGGCATTTCTGACGACCATGATCGAGGTAGGATAGCATTTCGTCTTTGGTGTAAACCCGTTCCGGAAGAATCCCTGCTGGATCCAGCTCATCCAGGTTAAATGGTGCGGGAGGAACAAATCCTTCAACTGAATCCGAAAGGCACACATCCAGAAAGAATAGTGTGTGATACACGGTGTACCAGAATTCCGGGTGCCGGTCGCGGTCACCCCAGACTTCATCTGGACAGGCACGTATGGCATTTTCAAGCATATCAATCGCGGCGCCAAACTGCCCCCAGAGTAACGTTCTCCAAAATGAATCCATGATTTGACCTCATCTTTTCTGGG
The DNA here is from genome assembly GCA_035335845.1 of Acidobacteriota bacterium. GTDB lineage: Bacteria > Acidobacteriota > Blastocatellia > Chloracidobacteriales > Chloracidobacteriaceae > JACQXX01. Next base: position 3,252 of record DAOQNB010000387.1, read on the forward strand.
TTTAGAACTATATTGCCGGGCACTCATTGCCAAAGCTGAAGCCCATTCCCGGCTGGACTGCATCTGGTGGCGCAAACGCATTTCGGAAGGTAAATGCCTTTTCAGTGGGACCGTGCTGGCGGAGGTGTTCGAGTCGGGCGGCAGCTTCGGTGATGGTTGGATTGTGCCCCTGTGGCACCCACCACAACACGGCGTAGGCTTCGGCCATCTTTTCAAACCATTCTTTGCGCCGCGCCATAATTTCGACGTGCGCGGTCTTGTATACATAGTGATTGAGCGTAGCGACATCCTGCCAGACCGACATATTGACCAGCACATTATCGCCGAGTGGCCGGAGCGCGGTGGCGTCGCCGTCATCAGTTTTGAGCCGCCACACAAATCCGGGCGAACTTTCAGCCAGCGCATTGATGCGATCCAGGTTTGCCACAAAGTCAGCCATGCCAGGGGATTCGAGCGATTCTTTCATCACGGCGATATTCAGTTGAGCGAGATGGTAGTGGGACATATCAAAACCTTTCGGGCCTGGAGCTGAAGGCGTGGGGACTACGGGAAATCCAATGCTTCCCATCCTTAACCTTGTGCCTGCGTGATTGATGATTTGAACATGAAATAGCCAGTGGGAAACTGGGTTGATACCACACTCTGGTACAGGAATTGACCAGTTGGTGTCAATCAATATTCAGCGGTTGTGTCTAGAGCAGTCAACTGCAATAAATCCCACTTGTTACCGTATAAATCCTCGAAAACCGCCACCGTGCCATAGATTTCGGTTCGGGGTTGTTCGTGAAATTTGACGCCACGGGCCCGATAGATTTCATAGTCGCGCCAGAAGTCATCTGTATTGAGAAACAGGAAGACACGTCCGCCGGTTTGATGGCCGACGTGGGCCAGTTCCGCCGGGTTTTTCGCCTGAGCCAGCACCAGCCGGGTTTCCTGCGCGCCAGGAGGTGCGACAACGACCCACCGTTTTCCATCACCCCGGCCACTGTCTTCAATCAGTTGAAACCCAAGCACCTCAGTGTAATAGGCAATCGCCTCGTCATAATCTCGAACCAGAAGGCTCACCGCTCCAAGATATTGGTGCATAAAAAAAATTCTGCTACGAAGGTTGTTCCCTGGTTTTGGTTTGAAAGAGAATCTCACAGAATCAGTCAGAAAGAAAATCTGAGAAATTCAGGTTGATGGATGCCTGGCCGTTGAAAGAGTCTGATAACCACAATCAAGTCAGGAATTCCAGATTGGCAGAGTCATTTCTCAAGCGTATCCTCAAAGTTTCCGCCCTAACTCCAGACCGCACCTACCATACACACTGGTCTGGATTCCATAAACTCATTTTTTCTGGAGGATCCTGTGGAAAAACGACAGTTTGGAAAAACTGACATGCAGGTGAGCATCCTCGGATTTGGTGGCGCCGAAATTGGGTTTGAGGGCGCCACGGCTGAGTCTGTCTCACGCTTGCTTAACAAAGCACTGGACGCCGGGTTAAACGTCATTGATACGGCTTCGGCCTATCTGATCAGCGAAGAACTCATCGGTCAGGCTGTGGCTGGCCGCCGAACCGATTTTTATCTCTTTTCCAAGTGTGGTGCAACCGACGGTTTTACCAAAGCTGATTGGAGTAAATCTGGGATCCTGAGTCATATTGAGCGCAGCCTGAAAGCACTCCAGACCGATTATCTGGACCTGATCCAGCTTCATTCCTGTTCTGAAGCCGAACTGCGCAAGGGTGACGTCATCGAAGCCCTCATCGAAGCCCGTCAGAAAGGATATTCCCGGTATATCGGCTATAGCGGTGATAGCACGGCTGCCCGCTATGCCATTGAATGCGGTCAGTTTGATACCTTGCAAACCTCGGTCAATATCGCCGATCAGGAAGCCATCGAACTCACCTTGCCGCTGGCCCAGGAACGTCAAATGGGTGTGATTGCCAAACGTCCCATTGCCAATGCCGTCTGGCGACGTCCGACCAAACCTGAAAATTCCTACCATCATCCGTACTGGGACCGAATCCAGGCGCTGGCCTATGATTTTCTCAGTCAAGATCTCAATACTTCTGTCTCAATTGCGCTCCGGTTTACCTTGAGCCAACCTGGGGTGCATACCGCAATTGTGGGGACAACCAACCCCAACCGGTGGCAGGAAAATGCGGCTCTGGTTGCAGATGGACCGCTTTCGGCTCAGGAAATTGAACGTATCCGTGCCCGGTGGCGTGAAGTCGCCGATGAGACCTGGGTAGGTCAAGTTTAAGATGAAGTATGAAGTATGAATTGTGAGCAGAACCGAAGGTATAAAAAGCAACTATATCCTTTCGATTCAAAAGATTACCAGTCATCAAAACCGGCATTTTGTTCATAACTCATACTTCATAATTTCCCAAGTGAGTGTTGCCCCATGTTTGACTCGATCTGTAGCGAACTTATGCGGAAATTTCCGATTTCATATCTTGATGAAACACCCATTATTTCAGAGTTCGGTGGGCCGTTAAGCCAGCCTGGGTTTGCTCAGGTGATTTGTCGCCCTGATGGAGAAGCTCTCTTTCCAATCTCGATGACTCGCCGGGGTGAGTTTGAGAAACACCATGCCTGGTTTGAATGCACGGTCGGGTTGCATATCCTGACGGCTGTGTTTGACCGGGATGCCACGATTAAAGTTTCACTCTGGCAGATTGAAAAAATTGAGGATGGTTTTGCTCAGGCATCTTTAATCCTGGAAACGGAAACCGGTCGCTTCCGTGCCTTCCCAGAATTTGATTGGGCCTCACTCGCCGTGACCACCAAACTCCGCACCTATTGCGACGAGCCAATGTATTTTCTTCCGATTGAACTGGTCAAAGCCTCTT
>DAOQNB010000388.1:0-6071 GCA_035335845.1 Acidobacteriota bacterium
CAAGCACTTTGGGAAGGCTGCCGAAGCGTGCTACGTCAGCCAGCCTGGTGCTACCGCTGCTCGATTACCGCTTTTTCGAGCGCAAATTATACTTTGAGTTCGAGTTAAATCATTCTCCATTTTATCGTTTCCCATCCAGATTCGCCCATTCGCCTGATTGGATAAACGACGCCCAGTAAAACGGATGCTGGCGTTTGGGGTCTTTGAGCAGTTTGAGTTGGGTGTTGCGCAGGGCTTCAGATCGGCCTTCACCGTTTTTGAGCCGGGTGTAGTAGTCCACCATCAATTCCCGCGTTCCTTGATCCGACACCGACCACAAACTCATCATCTGCGCTTCGCTTCCGGCCAGGACGAGTGCCCGGCGCAATCCATACACACCATCGCCAGTCTTGGCTTCGCCAACCGCAGTTTCACAGGCTGAGAGCGTGACGAGCTTTGTGCCCCACAGGTTGAGTTGCGCCGCTTCCAACGCCGTCATTGTGCCATCATTGTCTTCCGAACCACCTTTGTTCGCTCCCGCAAAAAACAGCCACGAGCGCATTAACGGGTTATTTGCCCTCAGTTTCTCAGGATCGATTGGCGGCTCCTCAGATCTGGTCAACACCCGGGTTCCCTGTTTGGCTGAAGCCTCTTCGGCAGCGTCTTTCAGAAAGTATCCATGGGTCGCAATGTGGATCAGTTCGGGTCGGTTCACCTGTTTCAAAATGGTTTCGTTGGCCTCTCCTTTCAACTTCAATTGCGCATTGGGAAAGATTTCTTTCAACTTTTCCCCTTCCATATGTGTCCCGATCAACCGTCGTAAAGGTGGAAAGATTTGTCCCAACAGGTGTGGCCCCTCGCCAGTGGCATAATCCGGGTCGGCGATCACGAACGGCGCATCGTGACTGGCGAACTTCACTCCCAGCCGCAGTAAATCCCGTCCGCTGGTCAGATAGGTCAAGGTGTACCGTTCAACCACAAACTGGCCTCGTTCGTCCACCAGGGCCGCAAATGGAATCAGATTTAATGCCCCATCCGGCGAAATCAGCAGGTGTTTAGTGTTTCCAACCAGGGCGCGCACCGGCTTCATCACCAACTGATCCAGTACCTGGGCCGTCGGCTTGACCTGAGTGCTGACCGATTTGGATCTGTCACTCAACATTTTGCGCAACGTCACCACCACCTGATCAATCGGTTCGGCTTCCCCTAAATCCACAAAAGACAGGGTTCCGGGTTCCGGGTTCCGGGTTCCGGGCGGCGAGACTGGACTTTGGGTCTCGGATTGTGGGTTTTGGCTTGCCCCCCCTGTCCCCTGTCTCCTGTCCCCTGTCCCCTGTCCTGTCCCGGAACCCGGCTTTACCACATACGCCACATAGCGCGGCTTGCCATACGTTCGGGTTTTCATGTCAACGGGACGGTACACGGCATATTCCACCAGCGCCGCGTCTGCCGGAATCAGTTGTTGTACCCCTTCCAGCGTAATCGGCGTGGTTTGCACTTTAAATTCCCCGCTCCGGCGGCTGATGTCGTTTTCCAGTTTGTTTTTCTCAGCTTCGAGTGATTGGAGGTACGCCAGATGCTCTTCCAGCTTTTTCTGTCCGGGGCCTTTCAAGGTTTGAGCTGAAATTTGACCCACGATGCGCGCGTAGTCATCCAGGAGTTTTTGCGTTTCGGGGTCACTTTGACTCCGTAAAATCGCCAGGGCATTGGTCATGGCATCGAGTGCTCGCCCTTTGCGGCGCAGAATCACCGTCAGCGCCGTCCGGAGCGCGGCCTCATCCTGAGGCGCGGCCTGGACATGCAGCGAAATGGATTGATCCGTCTGATTGGCCGTGGTTTTCAAATACAACGCTTTCTGTTGTTCGGAACCGGAGGCCAGATTGCGCAATAAATCGCGTTCGATGACCTCGTTGCCACGTGTCCGATACACAATCGCCTGGGCCGTTTCGCTCCTGGCTTGAAAGAATCCAGCCAGGTTGCCGAGGCTGTAGGCGACATTTGGGTGGTCAGGGCTCAGTGTGCGCTCCCAGATCGCCAGGGAGCGCAGGTAGAGCGGTTCGGCCCGTACATAATCGCCTTTGACCTGATAGAGGAAAGCCAGGTTGTTGAGGCTGGCGGCGATCTCCGGGTGGTCAGGACGAAGCGCTTTCTCACGAATGGCCAGAGAACGCAGATAGAGCGATTCGGCCTGGGTATAATCACCTTTGGCCTCGTAGACCTGAGCCAGATTGTTAAGACTGCGGGCGAGAAATGGGTGATCGGGACCAAGTACTTTCTCACTGATGGCCACAGAGCGCTGATAGAGCGGCTCAGCCTGCCCATAGTCACCCTGGTCCCGGTAGAGCAACGCCAGGTTACTGAGGGTGTTGGCGACCTCCGGGTGGTCGGGACCGAGCACTTTCTCCCGGATGGCCAGGGAACGCCGATACAGCAGCTCGGCCTGCGCAAAGTCACCTTTGTTATGATAGAGCGAAGCCAGATTGTTGAGACTCGTGCCAACCGACGAGTGGTCAGGACCCAGCGACTTTTCCTTAATGGCCAGGGAACGCTTAAACATCTGTTCCGCCTGCGTATAGTCGGCTTTGGCCTGGTAGAGCCAGCCCAGGTTGTTGAGGCTGGTGGCGACATCCAGGTGGTCAGGACCCAGCGATTTTTCCTTCATGGCCAGGGAACGCTTAAACATCTGTTCCGCCTGCGTATAGTCACCATTTTCGCCGTAGAACAAGGCCAGGTCGTTGAGGGTAAAAGCGACGTTGAGGTGATCGGAACCGAGCGATTTCTCCCGAATGGCCAGGGCACGCAGGTAAAGCGACTCAGCCTGGGTGGTTTTGCCTCTTTTATTGTAAATCACAGCCAGGTTGTTGAGGCTCAATGCGACATCCGGATGATCAGGCCCCAGTACCTTTTCACGGATCCCCAGCGAACGCTCGGAAAATAGCTCGGCCCTGGCGTAATCACCTTTTTCCTGATAGAGAGCCGCCAGACTGTTGAGGCTTTGGGCGACGTCCGGGTGGTCGGGACCGAGCACTTTCTCACGGATGGCCAGCGCCCGCTGATGGAGCGGCTCGGCCCTGGTGTAATCATCTTTGTTATAATAGAGCATCGCCAGGGAGTAGAGGCTGGTGGCGACAAGCAGGTCCTCTTGACCAAAGACGTGTTCGCTCTTTTCCAGCGCCTGGGTTGCCAGAGTCAATGCTTCATCGTATGTACCTGCCTGGCGGAGTTTTTCAACTTTCGACACGAGTGCCTCAATTTCAAACCTGGCTCGATCCTGCTCGGTGGCCGGTTTCACCGCTTCCTGGTTCAATTCATATTTTCCGGCTCTGGCTGTTTTTTCAAATGAGGCGACTTCGAGTGTATAGGTGCCTGCCTGCTCTGCAATCAGGGACAACGGCTCTGGGCCTTCTGTGCCGTTGGGACTATCCACTTTGGCCAATTGGTTTCCATCTGGACCGAGCAATCGCACCACAACATCAATCCCGCGTTGCTCCACCACAAGTTTCAGATAATCACCAGCCTTGAGGGTGAGCGGGTAGGTGTGTTGTTCACCACCTGATAAGTCACGTTCGGCTTTAAGCCCTTTTTGAATTCCCGTTGACATTGGGGTTGAGGTCCGTGACGTTGGCGGAACCTGCTGGGCAACCATGGGCGATGCGAAAGAAAGTTGGGACATGATCAAGCCACCAACCACGAACACCAGAATGACGCGTTGTAACCGAAGGGGCATCGGGGATTCTCCTTGTTTGGGTTGATTGATGAAAAATCTGTAGCTGTTGCGCGGTCAGGAACAATGATCTGACGTGCGTAACCCAGGTCATACCAGGCTTTTTGACTCAGGTTTTGGCCAAAACAGGTGGTCGGTTGTGATTATGATTCAGGAAAGAACCAAAATATCATATCAGTACCGTCATGACTGCGTTTTTTACCCGGCATTCGACCAGTTTGGAGCAATGCCATGACACTATTCCGCAAGGGCTGGTCATCTGGAAACTGTCAAATCCCTGATCGAACAGGGGACTGACTCTCAATCGAGCTACAGGAGATTGAAATTCATAGGGTTCAGGGTTCAGGGTTTAGGGTTCAGAGTTCAGGGTTCAGGGTTCAGGGTTGTGGGGAAATACCGGTTTTTCAATCATTGAGCTAAATGCCAGTGCCCAACCACGGTTTGAAAATGATATAAGTTCTCTGCCAAGTCCCAAGCACCAAGTCCCAAGCACCAAGTCCCAAGCACCAAGTCCCAAGCACCAAGCACCAAGGTATGAACATCCGTGATTTGACCTATTTTCTGGCCGTGGTTGACCTCAAGCACTTTGGGAAGGCTGCCGAAGCCTGCTATGTCAGCCAGCCGGCGCTCAGTATGCAGCTCAAAAAAATGGAAGAAGACCTGGGCGTTCAGCTCTTCGAACGCAATAACAAACAGGTCATCGTCACGCCCATCGGGAAGACCATTGCCGAACGCGCCCGTCTGATCATCAAGGAAGTCGGCAACATCCGCGACCTGGCCAGGCAGGCTTCGGATCCGCTCGGAGGAATTATCAAAATCGGTGTGATTCCGACGATTGCTCCATATTTACTGCCCCGCATCCTGCCCCGGCTTCAGACGGAGCTTCCCAATTTGCAAATTCAGCTTGTCGAAGCCCAGACGCCTACCATTTGCCGACAACTGGAAGATGGCGAACTTGATTTGATTCTGCTCGCGTTACCGCTCCCGGATTACCGCTTTGTCGAACGCGAATTGTACCTTGAGCCATTCTTTCTGGCGGTTCCGCATACGCACGCCCTGGCTCACCGGCAGGTGGTTTCACAGCAGGATCTGGCCAACGAATCGGTACTGCTCCTTGAAGATGGCCACTGTTTACGCGATCAGGCGCTGGCCGTGTGTAAGGTCGTAGGGGCACGGGAAAAGACATCGTTTCGGGCGACCAGTCTGGAAACGCTCCGCCATATGGTCGCCAGCGGTGCGGGGATTACCCTGGTGCCGGAAATGGCGGTCAGCGGCACGGCCTCCACTGTCGTGTACCTTCCGTTTTCACACCCCGTGCCCAACCGGAGCGTCGGACTGGCCTGGAGACCAACGACGGCCCGGTCTTACCTCTTTCAGCGAATTGGTGATATTGTTCGGGAAATCACACATCAAAACCAGGTCTAAAAACCATTTCGAGGGCTTGGGGCTAAGGGTTGGGGGCTGAAGAAAAAACCGTTTTTCAAATCAGACGCACTACAACCTGAGCTTCGAAATGGGACAACCTTGAGTCCTTATACCAATTTGGAATGAGCCTGTCGCATTTTTGAAAAGCTAAGTTGCTGATATAAATGTATTTCCCTCAGCCCTTAGCCCAATACCCTCAGCCCAAAACGGTATTATTCCACCCTGGTGAAAGCGATGAAGATTCCATGCTTGCTGTTGGTTCCTGGTTTGATTTGCTGGCTGATGACTGGTTTTCAACAACCGGTTTCCCCCAAGGCTGACGTCCAGATTCCGTTTGGGAAGGCGCCGAACATTGATGGCCAGCTTGAAGAAACTGAATGGCGTGATGCGCGTTCGGTGGCCATCGAGGTTGAGAAAAACTGGCAAGTGACCGTGTTGATGAAACACGACGGTTCACATTTCTATTTTGCTTTCCAAAACCTGAAGCGAGGCACTGCCGAGCGCTACCCCGAGGTTGTATTGGACCTGGATCACAATCGAGCCACCACCTGGGACCAGCACGACTGGTGGTTTCATGCGTCGTACAACGATTGTGACGGCCATGGGAAATTCAATGTCTGGGACTGCACGCCAACCAAAAGTGGCTGGTCCGCCAATAATTTCCCACTCACTGAAAATCAGGCAATTGAAATAAAAATCTCCTTTGAGAAGGTCGGCTTTGATCCAAAAAGTTCACGCCCTTTTGGACTGGCGTTCAATGTCACCGATACCCAAAAGCTGTACCACTTCTGGCCTGCGAGAGCCCAACTGCACAATCCCGGAAGCTGGGCCACGGTCAAACTGGTTCAAAAATAGGTAATTCTACGGATTCCCAGACGGTCAATTTTGTGGATAATGCTGGCTGTTCAACCTGCTCCACAATCAATTTCCGGGCTCTGTGATA
>DAOQNB010000389.1:0-6051 GCA_035335845.1 Acidobacteriota bacterium
CCCTGAGCTTGCGAATCTTCAGCCCAACTTCTTCAGCCCGACTTCTTCAGCCCGATGTCTTCAGCCCTAAGTTTGGTTTATCTTGTCCCCAAAGTTTGATAAAAACTCAGACCAGGCACTCACCCCCTTCACAAGGCAGGAATACTATGCGGATTTTGATCGTTGATGATGAAATGCCCGCACGCGGAGAACTCCGCTACATTCTCGGAACGCTGATTCCCGAAGCCATTTTTTCCGAAGCCACCAACGGCGAAGAAGCGTTGGAAATGATTGAGCGCGAGCCAATCGAAGTAGTTTTCCTTGATATTAATATGCCTGGAATGAATGGTTTGGCAACGGCTGCCACTATGCTTGACGGTCCTGAGCCCCCGCTGATTGTGTTTGCCACGGCCTATGACGACTATGCCCTCCAGGCATTTGAACTGGCAGCGCTCGACTACATCGTCAAACCCTTTGACGAGCGCCGCCTGGTTCAAACCGTTGAACGGATTAAACAAACACTCTATGAACGCGCCCTGCTGACCCGCAAACAAACGGTGCTGCGTGAGTTCCTGGTCAAAAATGAAGCCCTCAGTGAAATGACCAAGTTGTGGGCCGAGCGCGAAAATGAAATCCAGGTCCTGGTTGATTACCGAAACATTCTCTGGATCGAAGCCGAAGACAAAATGGTCTACCTGCAAACTTCAAATCAGGAGCGGCTCCTCGTCCGTCAGACGCTCAAAGACCTCGAAGCCCGCCTTAGCAAACACAACTTTGCGCGAGTCCATAAAGGATATATCGTCAACCTGAATTATATTGCCGAGGTTGTGACCTGGTTTTCAGGTTCGTACGTGATTCGGCTGGCTGATAAACCTCGGACTGAAATTCCAATGTCTCGTCGCTATGCAGCACAACTGAAGAAAGTGACGGGATTGCATTAATTTACGGGGTTGAAGATTCGCAAGCTCAGGGCTGAAGAAAACGGGCTCAGGGCTTGGGGCAATTGAAGGGATGAAGGATGAGGGATGAGGGATGAAAGAAAATCAGTTCTTCAGCCCGACTTCTTCAGCCCAACTTCTTCAGCCCATTTTCTTCAGCCCATGTTCTTCAGCCCATGTTCTTCAGCCCCAGGCTCTTCATAAAAAACCATGGTAGATGGACAAATCAAAACCAAACTCCTGCAAATGCTCAAAGGCGAAGAGCCAGAAACCGTCAGCGACCTGGCGCCCAAACTCGCCCGCATTCCGTCTGAACGCCTGATTTTTGTTCTCAGCATTGGCGCCGGCCTGGCCGGGATGTCACTGAAAACTGCCAAAGAATTTCTGACCGTTGCGCCTGAAGTCGGTCGGTTGCTCAACACCTTTGAACTTAAAACCTGGGGCGAAGCCGGGAAACGACTGGCCTCAACCAATATTGACGCCGCTCATGATTTTTTTGTCGCCAGCCCGGAAACGCTGGCAGCCCTCCCGCAAAGCTACCGGTTGCGAGCCCTGACCCTGTGTTCGCGACAGGCATCGCTTTCAACCAAGGTCGCGGTGGATTGCTTTAAAATTATGCCCCAGGTGGTCGGCAGCATGGGTGATACACCAACCCTGCAACGGGTTTTTACCATTGCCAATGAAGTTGCCCGCCATTCGGTCAAACATAGCTACGACTTGCTCCGGCAGGCGCCGCGCGTCACGGCGCACCTGGCCACCTTTGACACACCTGACGGCGCGATGACCAGTCGTGTCCTGGAGTTAACCTCAGCCTTTGTGCATCGCTCGGGAGGAACAGCCGCTGAATTCTTCCTGGCCCTCCCAGATGCCTTTCATGACAACACCCGCACCAGCACGGAACGACTCCTCCACCACACATCGCATTTTCTAGACCGCAGTGGCGGGCTTGCCCTCCAGTATTTTCGAGCCGGTAGCCGCGTCCTGACCCTGGCCGGCCACGAAGCCTTTGAAAACTGGACGCGGTTTAGTTTTGCGATTTCAACCCAGGGCAATGCCACCAGCTATCAGTTTCTGCAAATCAGCCCCAAAATTGTTGGCGCCCTTGCCAATCATCGTGACCGCAACCAGACCGGGAAACTGGTCGTTGGCATTATGGAAGTGCTCAGCGAGATCAGCATGTTTAATGCCACCTCAGCCATTGCCTGTTTTAAGGCCAGCCCACAGGCATTGCAGCAGGCGTCACTTGAGCAATTTCGCACCTGGGCCTTCAAAGGCATTGAATTGTACGGGAAAGACACCCGTAACGCACAGGCGTACTATGGGTTGCAGTCACGGGCCAGTCGCGAAACACTCAGCGGCGGCGAAAGCGGACTGATGCTCGACCGGGTTTCACAGGTGCTCCGGATGTATGTCGAAGGACTCACCGGGAAAAGCCTGACGATCAGTCCACTCTCGGCAATGCCCGAACAGGCACGGATCAGCGACGGAAAAACCATTTATTTGCCGTCGGTCATTGCGGACTTTCCAGATGAAGAAACCAATTTTCGGCTGTACAAAGTGCTGGCTGCCCACTCCGCCGGGCAACTCGAATATGGCACCTTTGTCGAAGACACCTCAGATCTGCTCGCGATTCAAACCAAACTGGCCCAGGATTACCCGGCGCCGCCACGAAAACGAGCCGTAGTCAATTATGCCGCGCTGTTAAAACTCTTTCCGCAGGCTGAACTCGCCCAACGGCTCTTCATCACCCTTGAAAACGGGCGGATTGACCGCCGATTGCGGCACGCCTATCGAGGCATTCGGCGTGACCTGAATTTTGTAGGTGAACGGTTACGGGCGGCACGACCTAAAATTGACAGCCTGCCGCCAGCCGAGGTCTGGCACGAAATCTTATTTCAACTGATGCTCTGTGGCGGCCCAACCGATGATGTCCGGCGCGACCATTCGCTCCTGATTTCACAGCTTGAAGACATCGTGGCGGCCTACCTGGACCAGCCGGACTCGTCCGTCGCTGATACCGTGCAGGCAGTTCGCGAAATCTATCGCATGATTCAGGAGCAAAAATCCGGCGACCAGAAGCAACCGCAGCTTCCTGAAAATTCAGATCAGCACAAAAGCGAAGAAGACGGCGGCCCATCAGATGAATCTGAACCAACGCCCGAACAATCGTCTTTCCGGAGTGAAGCCGCCCAGGTGCCGCAAGGCGGTGCTTTTGATTTTTGGGCTGCTGACCGAACCGAAGCCTCGCCGCCACTTGAAGACGTGATGTCATCAATTATGCAGGACCGCGATACGTCAGAACACCCGCTGGAGGCTGGCGACAAAGCGTTTTCCTATGACGAATGGGATCGTGAACTCCAGGATTATCGCCTCAACTGGTGCCGTGTCGTGGAGCGGCGGCATCCGGTTGGCTCGCGAATCTTTGTCGAAGTCGCCCGGTCGCGACACAGCGGGATCATCACGTCAATTCGGCATCAGTTCCAGATGATGAAGCCCGAGAACCTGCGCAAAATCTATGGTGAACTCGATGGCGAAGACTTTGAATTCGACGCGGTCATCAACAACGTGATTGACCGCCGAACATCCGGCTCGATCAACGAACGGATTTACATTCGCCGCCTGCGTCGCCAGCGTGATGTGGCGGTATCGTTTCTGCTGGATATGTCGAGTTCCACGGCACGAACGATCAGCCGTTTCCCGTCCATGCCCTATACCAAACCGGGCCAGCGCATTATTGATCTTGAAAAAGAAGGACTGGTCCTGATGAGCGAAGCCCTCGAAGCCGTTGGCGATGTCTATGCCATCAACGGATTTACCAGCGAAGGCCGCCGCAACGTGATGTTTTATGTCATCAAGGATTTTCACGAACGCTATAGCGAAGAAATCGAAAAACGCATCGGGGCGATGACCTATCAAAACAACACCCGGCTCGGAGCTGCCGTTCGTCACGCCGCCCACCGGCTGTCCACCCAGGAAGCCCGCACCAAACTGCTGATTTTGCTTTCAGATGGCCGTCCGTATGACCACGATTATGGCGACGCCCGCTATGCCCGCGAAGACACCAAAGTCGCGCTTCGTCAGGCTCAAATGATGGGTATCACCAGCTTTTGCATCACCATTGAACGCGAATCAGAAAAAGAACTGGCCGATTTGTACGGAGAGGTGGGCTACACGATCATTGACGACATTTTGAGCCTGCCGGAACGCCTGCCGGGGATTTACCGACGCTTGACGACGTGAGATGGGGTTCCGGGTTTTCGAAAGGGGAAATAAACATGATCCACTGTCTGCTCTTCATCCTCTTTTGGACGCTGCCTGGTTCCTTGCAACAGAGGGAATGTCATTGCCGGGAAGCAGCTTCGAATGAAGTTCCACACGGAGCCAATGAGTATATCGAGTTGCCAGGAGTACGCCGGAAAACACTCCGGGGTCGGGTCAGTATCAATGGAGAACTGCTACCTGAGATTGGCGGCGTGGTGGAAGTGTATAAAATGCCACTGGATAGCAAGAAATTAGACCACTTCCTGATTGTGAGAAAATCACAGCGAATCGCCGCTTGTGTGGTTGGCCCTGAAGGAAAGTTTTGTTTCCCCAAACTTCCCCCTGGTCAGTACTTTCTTGTAGCCGGATGCCTCTCAAGTGAGGCGGGGATAAACACAACACAAATTGTCGTCACAATTGATCCGAAAGCGAAGAAAGACCACCCGCTGGAGTTAGGTCTGTTGCCGGGGACCTGAAGAAATCAGGCATACCTCTTTCTATTCCCCAACCTTACTTCTTCTTCCGGTTTTGCTTGCGGGATTTTTTGGCCATGGCGCTTCGACTTGATTTCTTTTTCGACACTTGACGGGTTAGCCCTTTCCCTATCGCGGGTTTGGACAGTTTCAACTCGCTTTTCGGCACCAGTTCCATGAACCCGGTTTCCTGGTCCACGAGGATGATCATTTCCTGCTCATTCCAATACCGAAAGAAACAGGGTTCAGCCTTCCCATCAAAATCGAGCCCAAGGAGTCCCCGGTATTCAAATTCTTCGGCAATACTTCGCTCGACCATGTCTTCATCCACAATCACAGTTGGGCACGCCGTACAAAAATGAACGCCTCTGGTCGTCAAAACTCTAGGGCCCCGGTTGGTTGCATAGATCAGGCTCGCCATGTGGGTTTTTGTTGGTGACTGGCATCTGGGGCATTGGTCGGGATGGCGTGCCGACTGGAGAGAATACCCATGCTCAATCTTGCCAATAAAAAATGTCTGCCCGCTTTCTTCAGCCAGTTCAGCGTGGATCGCTGCCCGAGCCTCGACGCTCAGGGCATCAGTGCTGAGTCGAACGATATTCCCCTGGCGAACAATCGGAAGAGGGTCAATTTCAGCGGATTCAACCACCAACCCTTCCTCAAAAGACACCTCTGATGAGTCGTCCACGACAGGTTGTTTGACTGAATCATCCGCTTCCTGCGATTTTTTCAACATACATTCCTCACTTTCCTGAATTAAATTTTTCAAGCCCAACGAGTTTTGCGATAATCCCAACCGTTACCATCAACCAGAAATTGTTTCAACCATATTCCTTCCCTTCTCCAACTCAAGGACATCCGTTTATGGCTTTCATTTTGAAACCTCCGCATCCGCTTGACCTTGCCCCAGATCGGCCAGGTCTCTTTCTGGCTGGTTCGATTGAAATGGGCCGGGCGGTACACTGGCAGGCACTGTTCGAACAAGAACTGAGCGACCTGGATGTGACCATCCTCAATCCACGCCGTGATGATTGGGACGCCAGTTGGGAACAGAGTCTCCGCAATCCAAACTTTCGCGGTCAGGTTGAATGGGAACTCGACGCCCAGGACAAAGCAGATGCCATCGCAATGTATTTTGCTCCGGAAACGCATGCTCCGATCACATTGCTCGAACTTGGACTCTTTGCCAGCAGTCAAAAATTGATTGTGTGTTGTCCCGAAGGGTTTTGGCGCAAGGGCAATGTGGAGGTGGTGTGTCTGCGCTATGGCGTACCAACGGTCGAGACGCTTCCGGAGCTGGTCGCCGCCACCCGCCGCCGAATGCTGGCCCTGCTGTAGGAATTGGTACCTGGTTCTTGGTTCTTGGTTCTTGGTTCTTGGTTCTTGGTTCTTGGTTCTTG
>DAOQNB010000390.1:0-6042 GCA_035335845.1 Acidobacteriota bacterium
ACTTCATTGCTCAGATTTTATCCAAAGTATCAACCCGCTTATTTTTCACGTTGCTTAGTATTCTGTCAGTCACCTCAATCGCGGCAATTGGCTGCGGATGGTTTGGCGGAGACGAGCATTCGGTCAGGTTTAATTATTCAAGCGTGCGTGAATTCGGCTTGCTCCCCAGAATTCAAGCTCAAAAACCGGGCGCACTCTCAGAAACCAAAAAAGCACAAACCGGTCCAAGTTGGCCCATTGGAGACAACTCCGATGATCTCAGCCAGCTTATACGCGAAGCCGATACCACGTGGGCAGCGCTTGATGAAGCCTTTGCAACCCGCAACGAAACAACCTATCAGCGAATTTTAGAGCGCTATCTTGAACTGACCGAGGTTGATTTTTTCAGCGATTACCAGGAACCAACCGATGTCCAGGCCCGACGTAATTCGGCGATTGACCAACTGGACGCGTTGACCGCCCGCAAACAGGGATCATCCAGTGAGGCTGTTTGGAGCTACATTGAAGCTCGCCAGGCGTTTGATAACCAGCCGGAGGATCAAAAAGAAGAACCAAACTTAACAAAACTGGATCACAATTTGCGCGATAATGTCGCGTTCCTGTCGGCGGCGGTCCTCTATGCCCAGCAAGATTACGTCGCAGCGGCCACTGCTTTTCGCAAGCTGGCCAGGCGGTATCCAACCAGTGAAAAACGCGAAGCGGCCCTCTACCTCGCGGCTCTTTCCGAAGCCAAATGTACGGTTGCCTTTTGGATTTCTGATCCTGAAACCGATTCACCAACGCCTGATGAAGACTGGGCCGACCTTCGCAGAGCGTTTCAACGGGTTCTGAATGAATACCCAAACGGTCGTTACAAAGGCGATGTGCTCGGCTGGCTGGGCTTTATGAATTTGCAATTTGGGAATCGTCCTCAGGCGCTGGTCTATTACTACAAACAACTTTCGATTGATGACCCAATCATCCAGCGGCAGGCGGTGAAGTCGCTCAGACTTGTTCGTCATGATGCCACCGAAGTCGAAATGCACCGGTTGCAGCAATTACTTTCCAATGATCCTGAAACCGCCCTCACCTACACCTATCACGAGTTATACAACTACACGCAAATGATTGATAAGTTTGGAGCTGACTGCTCCTGTGGTGACGGCGAGGACGATGATTCCTGGGTTCAAGGCCAATACCAGCGCATTGCTGGCTATTCAGCCAAAATGATGGACAACTTCCCACAATCCAACCTGTCTGGGAGCTTTGCCCTGCGAGCAGCCATGGCAAATCTGGAAAGTGGTGATCATGCAACTGCTATCAAACTGGCACGTCAGGCGTTGCGGCTGGGACTCAATGGAATGGATCGGGCACGTGGGTTGTGGGTGCTTGGCGTCGCTCAGTATCGCCATCGCCAGTTGGATGCCGCCGCCAAATCATTCACCCAACTGATCCAGGAATTTCCGACCGGCGATCTGGTCGAAGGCACTCGCCGCCATCTGGCGATGCTGGCTGAAGAACTTGGCCGCCGGGATGTCGCACTTGAGCAATATCTGGCCCTCAATTATCAACTCGATATTGCCTACCTGATTGACGTCATGATGACCCCAGAGGAACTGCGCACTTTCATTACCACGCATCCGCAGAGCGATGAACTGAACGAACTCTGGTACGCCCTGGGCATCCGGTATCTTCGCAACCACCAGTGGACAGATGCTCGCGAAGCATTTGCCAATGTCAGAACCATCAGTGACGACATTGATGAACAATATCACTGGAACATCATGACCACGTACGATTACCAGAATCTTGAAACCCAGTTGAAGCCGAGTCCAAAAAGTACCGAAACCGATATTGATTGGAAGGTAAACGGAATCCGTAGCCGCTGGCTCCATCGTGATTTGCAAACCATTGATGATCTTGAGTTTTTGCAATCCCGAATTGATTCTGCCCAGGATGACACCCAGCGCGCTGAGGCGATGTACCAGTTTGCGAGTTACGTGTATCAAGGCGGTTCGTTTCTGTTGTACAACCCGGCAGCCTGGAAAGGAATGCGCTATTCGAGCATTGCGGTCAAGAACGACTTTTCACTCCCGAACGAAGAACAACAACTTTGGGACTATCACCTCAACCACGAAGCCGTTGCGCAGGCCAAAACCATGTTTCTGGCCATCGTTGATGCCTACCCCAAGAGCCCGGCAGCCCCGGACGCACTCTATACCGCAGCGGTGTGTGACGAACGACTACTCAACTTCAGCCCGTACTGGCGGGCAATGTCCCAAACAGGGCGTCACGCTGGGAACCGATGGGTTACTTATGATGATGTTCGGCGGCAATTTCCAGGCTACCAATTGCCACGCGGAACGTTTGGCTGGGAGCCGTCAACCCGAACAGTCAACGGCGGTCCTGGATTTGAACCCAAACCGAAACCACTACCGCGCAAATCACGGCTTGAACGAACGTTGGAAAAACTGGCCGTGTGGAGCGAACCCGTCATCAGTTTTGGTTCCAGCCTCTGGCAATGGTACAAAGGCTACCTGTTGAACCTGCCGGAATTCAGCCGAAAGTGGTCGCAATGGTTTTGGAGTGTAACATCCTGCCTTTCTTTGGTCCCCTTCACCGTTTTACTCTGGATGCTGGTCAATCAGAGAAAACAGCGTTTCCTGGACCAACTCAATATCCAGGAAGAACCAACCAATCCCAAACTTCAGCCACGTCTCTATCAAGCAATTACCATTTCAGCACATACGCTGGTCCACGGCGCGTTCGTGTTGCTGCTGTGGGGATTGCTGAGCTTTACGATCAGTCTTTTTGGATAAGAGGTCAGAGTGAGTTTTTAGTCAGTGGTCCGTAGTCAGTAGTTCACTAGGTTTATTTGATTGAATTACTTGACTGCGTACCTTCTTTAATCAAGTGGGAAAAAGTCAAGAGCTCCGCCTTCAGGCGGGTTTAGTATTCCAACTTTGGTCTAAATGGACGCTTTAACCGCCTAAAGGCAGAACTCTTAGCTCTAAATCTCAGTTTTCAAACAAAAAATTGCCGCTGATTAGGCTCAGAACCAATGTATTTGCTCCGTCATTTAAGGCATCTATAAATTTGCAGGAAAAGGTTCAGAGTATCGTCTTTAGACGAGAGGTTTTCATCGTTCGTCCCACTCGGCAAACCTCACGCCTGAAGGCGTTACTCTGAACAGGAATTTTGTTCTGAAAGGCTATATAACTTCTGGCGAAAGCTTCCCCGGCTCATTATCCCACCAAAGAAATGCCTGCGTATCAAAAAGTAGTTTCATGCGTTGCCCATCCAGAACTCATCAGGAAGTGGTTCATTAAAATCTTCGCTCATCCAGACTTCTCCCGCGTGTAAGCCAGGAATGCGAGGTGATGAAAGAATCTCATTGCCAGTGGTTGAATCACACATTCCACTGTTCCCTTTCAGGTTTTCCACATTCTCTTTTGCCCCCATCGCCTTACTTAAACTCGCGACTACGCACTTGATCAGTTCAAGCTGGTCCTGGGGAGAAAGTTGTTGAGCTTGATATAAAACTTGATTCAATTGGACTTCGGGCATCTTCATCTCCTTTCATTGAGACCTATTTTAATCAAACCACATCCTTGCCTTCATCCTCAAGTCCTGGCTGAACATCAGCTAAACCATTGCTGAATTTGTCTTTCCCCAAGCCCCAAGCCCCAAGCCCTAAGCCCTAAATTGCTTGCACTCTCGCCTCGTTCCCTTTACCTTACCCCATTCCTTCCCGTCGCATTTCATATCCCTCAATCAGCAGGAGAATTCATCAATGCCCCTGTACCGCCTTTTGTGTAGTTTATTGCTTCTCATCGTTTTCCATCCCTTCCCTGTCAGTGCCCAATCGGAATCAACCGAAAAAAAAGAATCCAAAGTCCTCCAGTTTCGCTCTATCGGTCCGGCTGCCGGAGGCCGTGTCGCCCGTGTGGCGGGGATTCCTGGCAATCCTTCCATTTATTATGCGGCTGGGGCGGCAAGCGGCGTCTGGAAAACCATTGACGGTGGCCTCACCTGGAAACCCATTTTTGATGACCAGCCGATTTCTTCAATTGGTTCAATTGCGGTGGCGCCGTCTGATCCGAACGTCATCTATGTCGGTTCTGGCGAAGCCAACATCCGGGGCAATGTGGCGGCTGGCAATGGAATCTACAAATCTACCGATGCTGGAAAGAGCTGGACACACGTCTGGAAACAGGAAGGCCAGATTGGAACGATGATCATTCATCCGAAAAACCCGGATGTGGCGTTCGCGGCGGTGCTTGGGCATGCGTTTGGCCCAAATGATGAGCGCGGTGTATTTCGCACCACTGACGGCGGAAAAAACTGGAAGCAGGTGCTCAAGAAAAATGCCGACACGGGCGCTTCGGACGTGTGTTTTGATCCGTCAAATCCAAACATTCTTTTTGCTGGACTCTGGCAGGCTCGTCGCCAGCCCTGGGAGTTAACCACGGCAGGTCCAGGAAGCGGGCTCTATGTCTCACGCAATGGTGGCGAAACCTGGAAACAATTGACTGGAAATGGCTTGCCGGAAGGCATCTGGGGCAAGGTCTGTGTCGGGGTGGCTCCCTCTGACAGTCGGCGGGTGTATGCCATCATTGAAGCCGAAAAAGGCGGAATGTACCGTTCAGATGATGGCGGCGAAAACTGGTCGTATGCCAGCGATTACAAAGGCATCCGGCAACGGGCCTGGTATTTCAGCACCTTTACAATTGATCCAACTAATGCCGATATCATTTACTTCCCGCAGGTATCGCTTCTGAAAAGCATTGATGGCGGAAAAACCTACAAAGCCGTCAAGGGCCCACATCACGGTGACCATCACGACATCTGGATTGACCCGGCAGACCCCAAACGGGTTATTGCCGGCAACGATGGCGGCGTCGATATTACCACCAATGGCGGTGAAAGCTGGTATGCCCCGATGCTTCCTATCGCCCAGTTTTACCGCGTCAATGTCAACCAGGCGGTGCCATTTGCGGTTTCAGGCGCGATGCAGGACATCGGCACCGCCCTGGTGCCAAGCAACAGCCTGAGCGTCAGTGGTATTACCCGCGATTACTGGTACACGGTCGGCGGTGGCGAAGCTGGCCACACCGCCAGTGACCCGACTGATCCGAATATTATCTATGCCGGCGAATATGGTGGCTACATTTCCCGCTATGACCACCGAACACGCCAGGCCCGAAATGTCTCGATTTACCCGGCCAACCCTTCCGGCCACGGCGCCGAAGATATGAAATACCGGTTTCAATGGACGGCCCCAATTCTGATTTCACCACACGATTCAAAGACCATCTATCACGGGGCGAATGTGCTCTTTCGAACCACCGATGCCGGCCAAAGCTGGACGCCGATCAGTTCAGATTTAACCCGCAATGACAAGAGCAAGCAGAAATGGTCGGGCGGACCGATCACTGGCGACAATACCGGCGTTGAGGTTTACTGCACGATTTTTGCCGTGGCGGAGTCTCCGAAACAAAAAGATCTGCTCTGGGTGGGTTCGGATGATGGGCTGGTTCACGTGTCACGTGACGGCGGCAAAAACTGGACCAATGTCACTGGGAAAATGCCGGGATTCCCTGAGTGGGGCACCGTGAAATGCATTGAAGCCTCTCCGCACGATGCGGGCACCGCCTATGTGGTCGTCGAAGCCCACCGGCTCGACAATATGCAGCCCTATCTGTACAAAACTTCAGATTTTGGCCAGTCCTGGAAGCGACTCACTGACAAACTGCCCCAGGATGTATACCTGCATGCGGTTCGCGAAGATCCCAAACGTAAAGGGATGCTGTATGTCGGAACCGAACGCGGTATCGTCTATTCAACCACCGACGGCGCTGACTGGAAACCACTGAAATTCAATTTCCCAACCGTGGCGGTATGTGATCTGGCCGTTAAAGATAACAGCCTGGTTGTAGCCACCATTGGACGTTCGCTTTGGATTCTGGATGATCTGACACCGATTCGTGAAATGACCGACAAGGTGACAGGTCAGGATGTATTTCTCTTCCCAACATCTGATGTTCACCGCTGGCGGTATCA
>DAOQNB010000391.1:0-6038 GCA_035335845.1 Acidobacteriota bacterium
CCAAGAACCAAGAACCAAGAACCAAGAACCAAGAACCAAGAACCAAGAACCAGTCACCAAAATTAAAAGAACGTGTAGGAAAGTCCGGCGCCGAACGTCCGTCCGCGACGATAGACCTGGAAGGGGAAGTCATCGCCGATCTTGAAGCGAACCAGCCGGTTGAGCAGGTTTTCACCGCTGAATTTGACTTCCCATTTGCCGTTTTCACCGCCCAGCTTTTTGCTGAAGAGCACGTCGAGGGCCGGGTAGCCTTTTTCCTTAATATCCGGGATTCCTAATGCGCCAACATCGCTGATGCGTTCTCCGGTGTAGTTATAGAGAACCCGCGCAAAGCTGCGGAATTTTGGAATGTCATAATCAAGTGACAGGTTGATCAGGTGGGTTGACTGACCGGCGAGCGGGCGACTCTTTGAAGTCAACAATTCAAGTGCTTCAGGACCGATTTCAACCGATGAATCCACAAAGGTGTAATTGGCCGTGAGCGTCAGGTTTTCCAGCCGGGAGGACAGCTTGCCCAGGGTCTGGCGCATTTCAAATTCCAGTCCCCGGTTTTTGGCTTTGTCGGCGTTGCGGTATGAGGTGCGCAGGTTGGCCGTGGCTTCAACCACCGGCTCAATCGGATTGCGCAAGTTTTTATAGAAGAAGCTCACCGCAAACAACCGCCCCGATGACTGAAACATTTCAAACCGGGCGTCATAATTTTGAATTTTGGTCCGCACCAGATTTGGGTTCCCGAGGGTCGAGCGACCGCCAGTAGCTTCGGTAAATTCAAACGGGCTGAGTTCGCGGAATTGTGGACGGGTGACAGTCTGGCTGTAGCCAATTCGCAGATTGATATTTGGCTTGATGTTATAGACAAACCCGATGCTGGGCAGGACATCGGTATTTTCCAGCGTGGCCCGGGTTGGTTCGGGGTTTGATGAAAACAGTTCAAAGGTCTGAACTTGCTGTTCTGAGTTTTCAACCCGTGCCCCAAAAATCAACCGGAATTTGTTATAGGTGACATCTGCCATGCCATACCCGGCAATGATGTCCTGTTTGGCCACGAAAAAGTCGGTTGGGCGGGTGTTTTCCTGGACTTCAAATCCTTCAGGGTTGATGTTTGAGGCTTCAAACAGATTTTCAGGAGAGAGCGATGTGTCAATTCCAGCCAGGCTGCGGGCCGTAAACCGCAAGCGGCGGGCATTGAAGGATCGGTCGCGGTTGGTGAACTGGAAGCCGGCTTTGAAGTTAAACGTGATGTTTGATTTAAAGACAAACTTTGACCAGTCAATCGCTGGTTCGCGGATGTTTTCACGCATTTTGGTAAACATTCGGAAGCCGCTCTGTCCACCCTGGAAGAACACAAACTTGCCCAGGCTGGAGTTAAAGTCATAGAGCGTTTCGCGCAAATCCGGCTCGTCAAGCAGCGCCCGAGAGTAGGTAAAGCGCCACGTAATGATGCTATCCCCCAGTTTGCTGATTAGGTGATCCCCAGCCAGTTGGTGGGTTTCGGTTCGGGTGCGGGTATAGCGCAGACGGCGATTGAGAATGTCGGTTGTCCGGTCGTCAAAATAGCCTTGAAACTCGCGGGCTTCGTCACGCGAATCGTTACTGAAGAAGTTCTTGAACAGGAATTTGTTCTTGTCATTGAGTTTGTAGGCGGCATTGCCAAGCAACCCAAGCCGAACGCTGTTGACGCCTGACACATAGTCATACAGGTTTTGGGCGCTGACCACCGGGGTGCCATCTGGACCGGTTGACACACGCGGATAGCGCTGGATTTCTGGAGTCACCGTTGAACTGTTGCCATAGGTGAGGGTGCCGATAAAACCGAGCTTTCCGATTTGTGTGCTGCCAGCGAGGCTATAACTTTGATTGATCGGTGCGGTTGATTTACGTGGTTCCCAGACATTTTCAAATGCGCGACCAAAGGTCTGTAATTCCTGGGGTGTAAAGCCAGGGAGCAGGTCGCTGCCACGCACCAGCGGCTTGTTTGGAATAATTGATGGCAATTCACGCCGTCCCAATCCAAAACCCAGGAAATCGAGTCGGTCGCCAGGTGACGTCAGCATATCCTGGAACGTGGTCTGGGTGTTGCCGCCAAACGAGGTTGAGAATTTGAGTGACGAGCGGTTGGGAAACTCAAGCGTTTCAATTTTGACCAGCCCGCCGGCAAATTCACCCGGTTGATCCGGGGTAAAGGTCTTTAAAATCTTTAAGTTCTGAATCAAATCAGACGGCACCTGGTCGAGCGGTACCACTTTGCGTTCGGCCTGGGGCGTCGGCATCACCGCATCATTCATGACGGTGTTGCTATAGCGATCTCCCAGTCCCCGAACATAGACAAATTTGTTGTCAACAATTGAAAGTCCCGGTGCGCGTTGCAACACCCCCGCGGCGTCTCCGGCGACGTCGTTGTTGATTTCACGCAATGAGAGCGAATCAACAATCGTGCTGGCGGTTTTGCGTTCTTCGACCATCGCAATTTCAGTGCTGCCGCTGGTGGCGTTAACTTCGACCACTTCGCCGCTTCCGGTCGTTGAAAGCGCAAAATCAAGCGGAAACACATCTCCCGCCACGATGGTGACTGGTTTTTTGGTGTCAACAAAACCCGACTTGAAAACGCGGACTTCGTAGCTTCCGGGTGGGAGTGTCAGGACAAAATTGCCGTCATTGTCCGTGTAGAAAGTCTGCTGCGTCGAAACGATTTCAACTCCGGCATTTGGAATCGGGTCACCCGTTGCCACATTCACGACCAGTCCGGCCACTTTGCCGGGTTTATCTGCGTTCTTTTGGGCAGTTGCCGATTTTCCTGATGATGCGGCTTGAATGAGCGGCGCACCGAGTGCTGTTAATGGCGTTCCCACCAGACAGATACACGTCAGGAAGGCGCAAGCCTGAGTGAAGGCTGCACGTGGACGAACTGTCATACATTGTACCTCATGAGATTTGAAAAAAGAGAAAACACACCAAAAAGTCTTCGGACTCGGTTGAGTCAAAGGCTGTGACTGACTGAGTGGAGTGTCACGCCTTCAGGTTTGAATAGAATCAATGCAGGATGATGAGTTAGGTTGAAGCGGCGAGCTTACTGACGAGGGGTTAATTTTTTTCGATGATCATGTTAAATCCATCTGACATTGATGTAACAAGACATGGCGCCGCCTGGATGGGGAACCCAGGGGATCTCTCTGAGAAAAAAGGATTTGAGGAGTTGTTTTGAGTTTAAGACAAGCGATGGATTGTGGCTGCTTGTTGTCAGCAGGGAAGGAAGGTCAGGCAGCCAGGTGGTGAGCAGCGGGCTACCCGAAAAAGACTTCACAATCGCGGTAAATACTGTCATCCAGGAGCTTAATACCAGAGACGGCGTGTTCGAGTGGAACTGAGACCATACGCGTTCCCTGGATGGCCGTCATCGAGCCAAATTCATGGTTGAGCACCATATCCACGGCTTTGACCCCCATCCGTGAGGCCAGCATTCGGTCAAACGCCGTTGGCCCACCCCCGCGCTGGACAAATCCCAGCACTGTGACGCGGGTAACAATCCCGGTCAATTCCTCGATTTTTTTTCCAAGCAGTGAGCCAATCCCGCCCAGTCGGGTATGTTCAAATACCTCCTGGGCATCTTGTTCAGAAAGAAAGTTTTCATCCGGATGCGGGTGAGCATCCTCGGCCACTACAATAATTGAAAAAAAGCGCCCGAGCGATTTGCGCTGGTTGATGATTTCGCAAATTCGGGAAATCCGGAACGGATATTCCGGTACCAGCACCATGTCGGCACCTCCGGCAATGGCTGAAGTGGCGGCAATCCAGCCGGCGTGACGGCCCATCACTTCGACCACCATGACCCGGTCGTGGGATTCAGCCGTGCTGTGTAACCGGTCAATGGCTTCGGTGGCGATTGACACAGCGGTATCAAAACCAAGAGTAAAGTCAGTCCCGCGCACA
Organism: Acidobacteriota bacterium; assembly: GCA_035335845.1. GTDB lineage: Bacteria > Acidobacteriota > Blastocatellia > Chloracidobacteriales > Chloracidobacteriaceae > JACQXX01. Next base: position 3,928 of record DAOQNB010000391.1, read on the forward strand.
TCGTTATCAATCGTTTTTGGAATTCCGACGATTGGGTACCCTTGATCGCGCCACATGCGCAGGGCGGCACTCAGTGTGCCATCACCCCCAATTGTAATCAGGGCATCAAGCCCAAACCGCTTCCAGTTTTCCTGAATACGATGCAGGGTATCGTCTGATTCCAGTGGGTTGATGCGCGAGGTACCAAGGATTGTGCCGCCCCGAGGAAGAATCCCTGAAATTGAATATCGTGTCAGCGGCTCAACTTTGCCTTGAATCAGTCCTTTCCAGCCGTGATGGACCCCGAGCACCCGGAGGTGAGCTTGCATCGCCCGGCGAACAACGGCGCGTAACGCTGCATTCAGCCCCGGTGCATCGCCACCGCCTGTCATAACACCAATAGTTCGAATGTCTTTCACGTGAAGGTCCTCTGAAAAAGAGTACTGCTGATGGCTCACTGATTGTACAATCACCTGCTCTGGAAGAAGGTCGCTAACCTGGGTTTCACTTCAAAAAGAAGGTGAGGAGTAAAAGGTTGAAGAGCCGCAGGATTGTCAGAGCAAGTCGTGCAACTATATAGTTGAGCGACAAGATGTGTCAAACATCACCATTTTACCCAAACTGACAGGGTTCAGGGTTCAGGGTTCAGGGGTTTCGAACTTTCGTCCTTTCCGTCCTTTTTGTCTTTTCCTGAACCCTGAACCCTGAACCCTAAATGGTATTACACCTTACCACAAATTCTCATGACTGTTTCCTCACCTCCTGACTCCCCTGTACTTCTGCTTCTGGATACAACTTCCACCCAATTTAGCGTTGCGCTGGTTCGGGGAAGCCAGATTCTGGCCGAATTTGGCGTCGTTACCAGACAAACCTCATCTCTGGTTATCAGTGACATTGATTTTGTCCTGCAGCGTGCTGGCTGTGCGCTCGCCGGGCTGGATGGGTTTGGTGTGCTGGTTGGTCCGGGAAGCTTTACTGGTCTTCGCGTTGGACTGGCGACCATCCAGGCGATGAGCCAGGCCCTGAATCGGCCAGTGGTTACGGCCACGACGCTCGAAGTGCTTACGGCCACGATTCCAGTCTTTTTAAACCCGGTTTGGGTCTGGGTCGTGCATACTTCGTATCGTGACGAAGTGTATGCGCAGTGTTTTCGACTTGAGCCGGGGACAGGGCCACAGCCAATCACCGAGCCTTTTGCTGGTCACAAACATCAGATTGCCGACATCATAACTGTGTTTCTCCGAAACCCTCCGACGTTTGCTCCTGCAGGGTTTTTTACCGGAGATGCGATTCCTGTCCTGTCTGCCCGTCTACAAGCTGAAGCTGACGAGCAGCAGGTCCAATTTTTTCCACTTGACCAGACTTCGCAAATGAATTACCTGATTGAATCAGGCGGTTGGTATTGTATTCAATCTCCAACCTTTCTGGCACCAACGGCAGCGGGGCTTTTCCTCAATCGCTGGCGGGAGGGAAAACAGATTGGAGCCCACGAAATCGACGCCTGCTATGTTCGTCCATCTGAAGCCGAACTCAAATTGATCCAGCCAGCCGAAAGCCAGGCGTGAGGTGTCGAAAATGGAAAAACCAAAGGGACTCAAGTTTTTTGTGGCGGATATGATGGAAGCTGACCTGGAAGAAGCGGTCGAGCTTGAAGAAACCACCGGGCTGAGTCGTTGGGGGTATGAAGGCTATCATTGGGATCTGCATTACAACCCGATGGCCATCATGCTGGTCGCCCGTGGTGATGAACCAGGAGCCATGATGCGTCGCATTCTTGGCTTTATTGTCGGTCGAGTCGTACCCTCTCCAGTCGAAGATTATGACGAACTCCATATTAACAACATCGCGACACATCCAGACTTCAGGCGATTTGGTGTTGGGTGGGCACTGATGGAGGAGGCGATGTCACGAGGTCGCATCTATGGCGCCAAAAGTGTCCGGCTGGAAGTTCGGGCTTCAAACACAGCCGCACAGTTGCTCTATTACCAGCTTGGTTTTCAGGCTGTCACCCGCCGCCGCAATTATTATTATGGACCAACCGAAGACGCCGTCGTGATGGAACGCTGGCTGTAAGGCTAAATGAAGAATTGAGAATGAAGAATGAAGAATGAAGAATTGAGAATGAAGAATGA
>DAOQNB010000392.1:0-6036 GCA_035335845.1 Acidobacteriota bacterium
CTTTCAACACTTTGTTTCTCAATTACTTACCTTTTAACTCAAAGTAGCCGCGCCCGATTGCTTTGGACTATTTGACAAAGTTGGCCATAAAGCTGAAGTTTTTGCCGTTATGCACCAGAGCGATTTAGACCCGTCTGAGTACCTGAATCACTTTTATCCCCCATCTCCACAAGATTGTGAGGCTGAGGGAAAAACACACCGCTTTTACAATCAAGGAAAAGGGTATTCAGCCTGTTATCACTGCCAGGTTGTAAAAGAAGGTGAACTCTGGAAATCGGCATAAATTGTGCTCTTTCATTTTTGTGAGCACTTGAGCAACGTCAGTAATTTATAGCAACCAAACAGGTAACAAACATCACCGAACGGAGGAAGCCGCCTTGTTTTATCTTTTCTTTTCGAGAAATGTTCTGGCAATTTTCATCATTGGGTTTCTATGCATTCTACCCACAGTGAAAGCCAGCAGCTTGCCCCAATCACTTACTGTTGATCCAGGGTCTAAAGAAACAATACTGACTTGGTATGTTGATTTTTCCTGTCCCAACTCCTTCAATATTCAAAGCGAGAAATCGACTGACCGGCTTACCTACCTCACTCATCAAAATCAGGATCTTTCGTTGTTTGTCGCCTCAAGTGCACCAGATAAAGACACACCAATAAAACAACTGGCCCAAACACTTGCAACCTACCTTTATCCACAAGAAAAGAAAGACTTTCAGTGGAAAGAGCTCCCGTCATATGGACGCTTGAGCAAATTTGAGATTGCTGATGGAGGTGGGCTTCAAGGGTTTAATGGCAATCAGCGTGTCTGCTTGCACTACCGCAAGCTTCTGATTCGGAAGCAGCAGGTGCTTGTAGGATATATATTTGGTTTAGATCGCGGTGCAGAAGCAAAGAAATTGTTTGATCAAAATCTGGCGGGACTTTCTTTCTCAGGTGTGGCTGCTCAAAATCATATCATTGCTTCGATGACAGATGAGCGATTTGAGGATTTAAGCTCAGGGAGCGCAGTTAGAAGCAATCCAATTCCTTAACCCCCCTCATCATCCTGAACAGGTATCCACCATGAGTATTGAAATCAAAATCCTGCAACCAGATGAAGAAAACCTTTTAAACAGTGTCGCTCCAGATATTTTTGACGACCCGCTTGATGTGGAGCGCACCCGTGAATTTCTCAAAGACCCGCGCCATCATCTGGTGGTTGCCATTGATCAGGCGCAGGTGGTTGGGTTCATTTCTGCCGTTCATTATGTCCACCCAGACAAACCCAACCCGGAACTGTGGATCAACGAAGTCGGCGTCGCTCCAACCCATCACGGTCAGGGAATTGGAAAAGCTATGATGAAGTCACTTTTGAATCTGGCTCGTGAATTGAACTGCTCTGAAGCCTGGGTGCTGACTGAACGAACCAACCTCGCGGCGATGAAGCTTTATGCCTCAGCCGGCGGCCAGGAAGCGCCAATTGATACCGTGATGTTTAACTTTTTCCTCAGCGATACTTCCAAAGAGTAATCTGGGGAAATCACGCTTGTGATCAACTTATCACCAAAGAGAAAATTATGCGTGCTCTTCTACTCATGTTACTTATCGGGTCAGGAATTCTGGCCACATCGCACATTGTATTTTCCCAAAACAAAAAATCTGAAGAACCTTTAAAATCCGGGATTGTCTACGGGTATGACCATACGTTTGCCATTACGGCCCCTGACGGATGGGTACTCGATAATCAGGCGGGCGTTCCCGATGGATTACACGCGGTGTTCTATCCAATCGGTGAATCGTGGCCGAATGCTTCCACTGTGATGTATACCTCAGTTGCCTCGAAGGAAAAAGAGCACCGTTCGTTTGAGCAAATCATTGATGATGATGTGGCTGGTTTTCGAGAAGCAAGCGGCAATGGCATTGCCCGAGAAATCGGAAAAGAGAAAACAGCCGATGGAGCACCAGTCAGAATCTGGTATTTTGAAAATTCCAAACAAGGTCGGATAGAGCAGGTGGCTTTTATCGAAGAAAGCAAAGTTGTGGTGATGCTCTCTTATTCAGCTTCGAGCAAAAAAGCCTATGAGAAAACTTCTTCGGCTCTCAAAGATCTGTTAAAGAGTTACCGATTCCTCACGGACAAAGTCATCATTGATAAAAAACCGAAAGACCCAACTGAAAAATGAAGCATCCAGTCACCACACAAATGTATGAGCAACATTCCAAACAAATTGAACTGGGGAATCATCCTGTTGGGGTGTATTTGTTCTGTCACCAACCTGGTCACTCTCCCTGGAAAAACACTGATTCAGCACCAACCGCCTGCCGCCATCATCAATGAATTCCCCCAGTGGTCACCAGATGGCAAACAAATTGTGTTTACCTCAAACCGAACTGGTGATCCTGAACTGTATCTGATGAATGTGGATGGTTCGGGGCTTCGACAATTGACTCAGTCACCAGGGAGAGACGCCCATCCGGCCTTTTCGCCTGATGGTCGAAAGATTGTATTTCAGTCTCCACGGGCAAACGGCAAGGACACCAATGTCTACGTGATGAATGCTGACGGTTCAAATGTCGTGCAACTGACTAATTTAAAAGGATTTGCCGGGGTGCCCGCATATGCTCCGAATGGAAAAACCATTGCCTTTCAATGGCGCGAGACCAATGATTTTAAAGATTCAACCCGATGGCGGATTTGCTTGATGGATTCAGATGGTCGCAACCTGCGAATCATCACTCCCGGAAAAGCCAATGATCAGGTGCCGGTCTGGTCGCGTAACGGCAAGCGATGGCTCTTTTTCTCTGATCGAACCGGCAAAAATCAGCTTTTCACCATGAAGACCGACGGCACCGACATTCGTCAGGTCTCAAGCACGTCGTTTCACGACACCGCCGGTTTCTGGTCGCCCAATAACCAGCAAATTGCCTTCACATCAGATCGCAATGGAGGGAGTGAGGTCTACGTGAGCCATGCGAACGGCAAAAACGTGCGCCGACTGACTAAAACTCCGGAAATAGAACTCTCCGCTGTCTGGTCGCCAGATGGAAAGAAGATCCTGGTTTCATCTGCCACGGAAAACACCATTGATATTTACCTGATGAATGTGGATGGCTCAGACCCGGTGTGTTTAACCAGGGATTGATATACCATTTTGGGTTCAGGGTTCAGGGTTCAGGGTTCAAGGTTCAGTGAGAGTCAATGATTTCAATAACTTATCCTTCTGATAAATCGAGAGTATGATTCCAGAAGGGGATGAGATACCATTCTCCTTCACTTTTTTGATTCTATAACACCCCCGATTTCCAAATTCCTCGTTGCGAAGGAGGCCCGGTTCATGCGCCAAACAGTTGCCTGGCTTATCACCCTCTGCCTTTCAATCCTTGCCGGTACGGCTTCAACGCCAGCCCAGACCAAACACAACCCATATAAACCTGCGCCCTACGTGACGCTCAAGCACCCGGAATGGAGCAAGAACGCCACCATCTATCAACTCAACACCCGGCAATTTTCCCAGGAAGGCACATTTCGGGCGGCTGAAAAACAACTTCCGCGATTGAAAGCACTGGGTGTGGATATCGTCTGGCTGATGCCGGTTCATGAAATTGGGGTCAAGAATCGCAAGGGCACACTCGGCAGCCCCTATTCGGTCAAGGATTACTACAGTGTGAACCACGAGTTTGGAACACTTGACGACCTCAAACACTTTGTAAAAACAGCGCACGGGCTGGGAATGTACGTCATCCTCGATTGGGTCGCCAATCACACGGCCTGGGACAACATTCTTGTCAAAGAACATCCCGACTGGTACGAACGCGACTGGAAAGGCGACTTCCGTCCAACGCCCTGGTGGGATTGGGATGACATCATTGACCTCGATTACCAGAAAGAGGGACTGCGCAAATACATGACCGATGCCATGAAATACTGGGTCAAAGAAGCCGACATTGACGGCTATCGGTGTGACGTGGCGGGTTTCGTCCCGGTTGATTTCTGGGACAATGTCCGCCGCGAACTCGACCTCATCAAACCGGTGTTTATGCTCGCCGAATGGGAGTCACGCGACCTCCACGCCAGAGCCTTTGATATGACCTACGCCTGGAGTTGGAATGAAACCATGCACAAGATCGCCAAGGGACAGGCAGACGTCAACGCGCTGTTTATTTACTATTCCTGGAATGAAAGTTCGTTTCCTCCCAACAGCATGCGCATGACCTTTGTCAGCAATCACGACAAAAATTCGTGGGAAGGCACTGAGTTTGAACAGTTTGGCGATTGCCTCGAAGCCGCGATTGTGCTCTCGGTTGTCGGTGAAGGATTGCCGTTGATGTACAATGGTCAGGAAGCCGGAAACCCGCGTCGGCTCAAATTCTTTGAAAAAGATCCGATTGAATGGAAAGAGCATCCACTCGGGGACCTCTATAAAAAGCTCTTCGCACTCAAGAAAAAGAACACCGCCCTCTGGAACGCCAAATGGGGTGCGACCATGATCAAAGTCCCCAATACTGTCCCAACCAAAGTCTTTAGCTTTATTCGCCAGAATGAAAAAGAAAAAGTCTTTGCCGTGATGAACTTTTCTGATAAACCACAAACCGTGACCTTTAGTGAAACCCTGTATCACGGAAAATACACCGACTACTTTAGCGGAGAAACCGTTGAGTTTCCGACTACAACCCAAATGCAATTAAAACCGTGGGCCTATCGGGTCTTTGTTAAATAAGAGATGGCTGGAAATCCTGGGGCTGAGGGCTTGGGGCAAAGGAAAGGATGAGAGATGAAGGATGAGGGATGAAAAAAACCAATTCTTCAGCTCGACTGCTTCAGCCCGAAGTCTTCAGCCCGAAGTCTTCAGCCCGAAGTCTTCAACCCTAAGCGAGGATTATGACTGAACTGAATCAAACTGCATATGATGCCATGCGTGAATCCCCCAAAGATGAGGGCACGCTCCGAATGATTGTCCGCCGCCCTGCTGTGGATGCACGCGAAGTCCTTGAAACTGGTCAACTTGACATCGCCGAAGGACTGGTTGGCGATACCTGGAACCAGCGACATAGCCCCCGAACGCCGGATGGCTCGCCACATCCCGACACGCAAATCAATATTATGAATGCCCGCGTGATTGCGCTTCTGGCAGGGAGTCAAGATCGTTGGTCCCTGGCCGGAGACCAGCTTTTCATTGATCTGGATTTGAGCCTGGAAAACCTGCCTGCTGGAACACAACTTGAAATTGGCGAGGCACTGCTGGTCGTAACCGATCAACCCCATACCGGATGCAAGAAATTTTCAGAACGATTTGGCCCTGACGCGCTCAAACTGGTGAATACACCTGAAGGCCGCCAGCTCAATCTGCGGGGAATCAATGCGCGAGTGGTTCGTTCGGGGCGCATCCAGATCGGAGAAACTGTCAGAAAAATTTGCCACCAGGCATCAGCCGCGACATCGGACTAGCCTTGCCATCGAGGTGACCCTATGAAAAAAGCCTTTCTCTTCGCAGGCATCGGGTTTGGGTTGATTGTCCTGGTTGTGGGAGTCGCCTTTCTGTTCGCCCGTCAACCAGCCGAAAGCAAGCCGATTTCATCAGTCGGAGGAATTCCTCAAACCAGCACGGGGGGCGGAGCAATTCAACTCTCGACAACCGTAGGGACGATTCCGTATTATCTGCAACACGATCCAAAATGGGGTTCGCAAACCATCGGCGGCAGCCAGGAAAGTATGGCCGCTGTCGGGTGTACCATTACCTGTGTCGCCATGGGGCTTTCAGCACTTGGGCATCCAGTGGACCCATCTCAAGTCTGTGACCAGTTGAAAAATCGGAACGGCTTCACCGAGCGTGGATACCTGATTTGGAGCAAAGTCGGTGAAATTACCAGTGGAAAAATCCAGATTGGAATTCCCGAAGTCAGCCATGCGGTGATTGATGCCGAACTTGTGAAACGCCGTCCGGTGATTGTGAAAATTCTTCTGGCGCCGACGATTCCCCACTGGGTCTTGATCGTTGGCAAAGAAGGTCAGGAATATCTGGTCATGGACCCGCTCAACGACGACAAACGGCTGGTCAA
>DAOQNB010000393.1:0-6035 GCA_035335845.1 Acidobacteriota bacterium
ATCCATACTGGCCCAACTGGTCACCGCCAGCATGCTGGCCAACACAAAAAGAAAGAAAATGCGCAACGTCCAGATCATAATGTTCTTTGGAGTGCGGCGGCTTGACGCCGCTTTGTGGGTCAAAAGAGCGTTGGATTATTGGGTCGGGTATAGACCACCTGCACCACGCTGATGTTGCGCATAGCAAAGGCAGCTTCACAGTAACTCAAGTAATACAACCACTTACGGATAAATACGTCGTTAAACCCGAGGGCACGAGCCTGGTCCAGTTTTTGACAAAAGGTTTCGCGCCAGAGCCGGAGGGTTCGGGCATAAAATAACCCCATATCCTCCAGGTCATGCAGATACAGGTCGCTGGTTCGATTGATCGCCTGGTTGACCCTTCCGACTGAAACCAGCAACGACCCAGGAAAAATGTGTTTTTGAATCCAATCAACCCCTTTGCGCAGCAATTCATACCGGGAATCTGGACAGGTAATCATCTGCAAGGCCAGTAATCCATCTTTTTTGAGAACGTCCTGACACTTTTGAAAATAGGTTTCGAGGAATGCATCTCCAACCGCTTCAATCATTTCAATTGAAACAACCTTGTCAAATTCTCCCTGGATATGGCGGTAATCCTGGAGTCGAATCTCAATCTGGTCAGCGAGTCCCTCACGGTCAAACAAGGCTTTGGCGTATTTAAATTGCTCTTCAGAAATGGTCACTGTGGTAATCCGACAGCCAAAGGTTTTGGCAGCATAGCGGCTAAACCCACCCCATCCAGTTCCAATTTCAAGTACATGATCGGTGGCTTTGAGCTTGAGTTTACGGCACAGGGCGTCATATTTCGCCAGTTGAGCGGCTTCAAGCGATTGATCGCTGGCTGCAAAATAGGCACAGGAATATGTCATCGTCGAATCAAGAAATGTCTGGTAAAACGCATTCCCCAAGTCATAGTGCTCCTGGATGTTGCGCCGGCTGGTCCGAAGACTGTTGGGCCGCATCAGGTGATAGACCCGGTTCAGAAAACCGAAAATATTGACCAGCCAGGACTTCCCTTTTGATCCTGACATCACTTGAATGTTGTCAATATTGTTGATCGCCCACGCGATCACGCGCGTGATATCGTCAGTATCCCAGTCTCCGTCAACATAGGCTTCACCAAATCCGATATCACCATACAAGACGCACTTTTTGAAGAACACCGGGTTGAGAATCCGAATGCGAGCGCTGTTGGCCGCCCCAGGCTGGCCAATCGTTCGAGTGCTACCGTCAGGAAATTCGAGGTTCAAACACCCCCGGGTCATCTGTTCAAGCACCCCGATCACAATGCGCTGATACAATCCAAATGACTCAGGTGCGGCTGAAGTCACTGATGTCGAAGATTCTGGCGATGAAGAAGTTGGGGATTCCAAAAAATTGGTCTGGTCCGGCTGCGAACTCATGGGATCTCGTGTGTCCTTCCAGCAATAGAATGATGGGGGTGAATGACATCGCGCTGCAACGTGGGGTTCGCTGCTTTGCGATGGAAAGGTATCTTTTTCAAATACAGTAAAAGTGCCTGATAGTGAATGCCACCAATCACTTGCAAGGTGAGCAACGGATATTTCAAAACAAACCACATCAATCGGGCATCGGTGAGCGGTTTGCGCGTCCCAAGCAGCGAACTGACCAGCATTTTGTTTTCACCGTTAAAATCGTTGACATAGATTTTCAGGCACTCATCCGGTAATTGCAGTTTGAACTCAAATTGAAAATCCAGCTCAGAAAAGGGCGAAACGTAGAAATACTTGGGGGCCAGCAAGCGAAAGCGTGATGGATGATCACTGTGTGCATCTATCTTCGGAACAAAATAAGGTTTGGTTTCATGAAACGTGTTATTTACTTCCGCAATGGCACAGGCAGGAACCCCCTGGCGATCAAAACAGAAGTAAAAAGAAACCGGATTAAAGATATATCCGGCAATTCGTGGCAACGTCAGCAATGTCACTCGGCCACCGGCAACGTCCACCCCGTGCTGCCCGGCAAAGCGAATGATGTTTTCTTTCAAGCTCGGCGCTGATCCGATGAAATGGTCAGACGCTCGAAACGCATACACATTGAATCGCTCGTGGCTAAAACTCCACAAGCGCCGGGCAAGCGCCGGTATTTCATCTAAATCCAGGTACATCATAAATACCCGATATTCAAACCGGTGCACTTTTGGCTGCAGGCGGGCGTGCATCACCCGGCATTCGTACAGGCACGAATTTGAGAATCCAGTTGATATGAGAGAGGTGGCTTCAACAGTGCTCATTGTCATTTCGTCAGGTTGTATCTCATTTCTCAACGATCACTTCCAGATTGGCTTACCGGTAATGGTTCGGGAAAGCTCAAGGGCTGAGGTCAACGCATCTTCGTGAAACCCATATCTGAAATAACTGCCACAAAAATATGTGGTCTGAAGAGGTGATATCTGGTTCAGCTTTGGAAGTTCAAATTGCGCATTGATGGCCTTGAGGGAAAAGAGTGGGTGTTCATATGCAATCCGTTTGAGAATGCGCTGAGGGTTGATTCGATGCTCACCATTGATTGAAACAAAATAATTCTGTTTATCCGAGACTCCCTGTAAACTATTCATCCAATATATAGTTGTCGGAGACACTTTTCCTCGTTCATCGAGCTCAATCCGGTAATTCCACGACGACCAGGCCAGTCTTCTCTGGGGCATTAAGCTGGCATCCGTATGTAAAATGGCCAGATTCGGCTGGTAGGAAAACGCACTGAGCAAGCGGTGTTCATCCGGCGTTGCGTCGCCCAATAACCGGAGGGCCTGGTCGCCGTGACAGGCAAAAATCACCTTGTCAAAGGTTTGAGTCGCTCCATCCCGCGTCTGGATAGCGACCTGATTTGACGTGCGGGTCACCCGAACCACAGGCTGATTGACTCTAATTTTCTGGTGAAAGGGGGCTGTGATTTTGGCAACATACGATTTCGCCCCCTGATCAACCGTTAACCAGGGATGCTGGGTGTAGAGCCCCAAAAAGCCGTGATTGTAGAAAAACCGCAGCAAGGTCACCGCCGGGAATTCCAGCATTTTATCCGGTGGCGTTGACCAGACCGCCGAACTCATCGGAATCAAATAGAGGTTGAGCAAATCATCGCCATACTGGCGCTCCTGGATATATTGTTGAACGGTATAGTTTTGAAACCGGTGCTCGTTCAGGGCATCAACCGCCTCTTTGTTGAAGCGGTCAATCTTGGCGAGCATGATCAGAAAGCGGGGTCGTAATAAATTTCGTCGCTGTGCAAATAAATGATTGATACTGGAGCCACAAAACTCCAGGCCAGTGGGGATGTGCTGGACACTAAACGACATGGTGGTTGGTTTGACCCTGACTTGCAATTCGCGGAAAAGGCGGGTCAAATTCGGATAGGTGACTTCGTTGTACACCATAAACCCGGTGTCAATGGGAACAGTTTTCCCACCTTCGTCAGCTTCAACCGTATTTGTGTGGCCACCGACATAGTCGTTTTGTTCAAAAAGCGTCAAATCAAATCGCTGGTGCAGAAAATGAGCGCACCCAAGGCCGGCAATCCCGGTTCCAATGATGGCAAGAGTCGTCACGGCTTCCCTTTCCTGGAGTCTGGGTAAAAATTCTCGATGTTGCTGGTTGGTACTGGGGAATGGAAAAAGCTTGGACTGATTTTTTAACAGGAATTTCGAGTAGAAAGAAGTCAACTCCGTGGGAGATTACCAAATTATGCACCATAACGTCATTTTTTTTGCTCATGGGAAAGAAAGCGGCCCCTGGGGAAGCAAAATCCAACGGCTGGCTGAGGTTGGCAAAGCCAAAGGATTTGCCGTAGAAAGCCCCGATTATGCCGGGATTGATGATCCTGATGAACGGGTCAGACGCTTGCTTGCCCTCAACCCAAAAGCCATTTATCGGCTGGTTTTGGTCGGTTCAAGCATGGGGGCCTATGTTTCGCTGGTGGCTTCAAGAACCATTTGCCCGGACGGCCTTTTTTTACTGGCACCGGCGGTTCACATTCCCTTTTATCCAGAATTTGAACCGCCGCCTCAGGCCCGTCAGGTTGAGATTATTCACGGCTGGCAGGATGAGATCATCCCGGTTAACTTCGCGATTGACTATGCCCGGAAGTTTCAGGCGACGCTGCATCTGGTCGAGAGCGATCATCGGTTGATGAGCGCCTTACCAATGATCGAGTTCTGGTTTGCTGATTTTCTTGAACGAGTGCTGATGCCAGTTTGTAGTCAGGAGTCAGGGGGTCGTTAAGCTCACCTGGTTGAATGACTTGACTGTTTTTCGAAGAACCAGACACTGGTCGCCAAATTCTAGTTGCCAGAAGATTGCCCCGGCAACTCGGCGGAAAACACCAGTTCAACCCGAAACGGGAGTTCTGGCTTTTTCTGTCCTTTTTTTGGTGGTGGCGGCGCCGTAAGCGTTCCGCGAGCAAAAGCCTGTATCCGGTCAGTTGTTACCCCACGCGAAGTCAAATACGTTACCAGAATGCGTGCCCGCTCAGTGGCGGTTGCAAATTGAGGGTCATCCTGACGGCTGCTCACACACAGTGATTCAATGCTTACAAACTGTTTACTTCGATTGAGATAGTCAATCAATACATCAAGTTTGTGTCCCGCTTCCCCGCTCAGTGACAAAGTTGGAACTGAGACAAAAAAGGTAGCGGGCAACACCACCACCGTTCCACGACTATCAACCCGTGTTTCAAATTCACGCGACACACGTTCTCTGAGTAAATCAAATTCCTGCTCGCGCTGTTTGATTTGAGCGGCTTCAATCTGTTGTTGCATCAGGCGGTTATTGGCCGTTGCCGTTTCCAGATTCGACTTTGTCTGGTTATGGTTGGCCAGTTCGGTATTGTATTTTTCCTGAAAGTCGTTGGCCTGAGCGAGGGCTTCAGTACGCAGCTTTCGTTCTTTTTCCAGTTCGGCTTTGAGCAAAGCAATATCTTTGAGTTGTTCTTCCTGCTGGACAATCACGCTATCACGCTCATTTAACTGTTGTCGGAGCAATGCGGCCTTCTTCTTGCTGATGGCAATTTTGCGAGTCCGTTCTGCCAGTCGGATGGATTGATCAGCTAAATCTATGGCTTCTGAAACACCTCCAGCCTGATACTGGGCTTCAGCTTTGCTCAACAGGGTTTCAGCCTCTGAAAACAACCGCCGGGCATAGGCTTCGGCTTCGTAATAGCGAGCAATTTCAACGGCTTGCGCAGCCTGGACCAGTTCAATTGGATATTTTGGATCCTTGCGCAGAGCGGTTGGCGACGGCAGCACAATTTTGTTTTCCAGATCAGCATCTCCGGAAAAACTGATGGTCGCATCCATCGAATTCACCCCCAGGGTAACAGGCAACTGGTTGGCAACGGCGACCAGCCGTGACGGGGCATTCACCAGATAATGTGGTTCGGCAGTCAATATCAGGGCAAAGGTCCGATGACGGGTTGAAACCGTAGCTTTTGACCCAAGCCATCCATCCAGCGTGTCACTTGAGCGTTTTCGGAATTCGCCCAAATTATCAGTGAGCCCTTCAGGTGTAATTGCCCAAATCACATAAGTTGCAGCCAGGGGGCCAACTTGTGAAGGTCGAGGTAACCGACCAATATCAACTGTGATTTGCGTAAACCCATCCTTGCGTTTGACCAGTGCTTTGCCTTTGACACCAGTGGCAAATTTCACCGTCCCAAGCATTGGCACTTCAACCTCGGTATCACCAGGATAGTCAATCGCGGTTGTTTGAAAAGTAATATCGCTTTGTGGCAGGCCACCCCCGCCAGGTACAACCTGCCCTTTGGAAACAGTGAAGAGCGCCCCACTGGCTACCATCACGACGGCTAAGATGAATCGTGTCAACTGGTTCATTGATTTATCCTCATTGTAAAACCAGGGCTGAGGGCCTGGGACAGACAGACTCGCAAGCTCGGGGCAATCGAAGGGATGAGGGATGAAGGATGAGGGATGAAATAAAACCAACTCTTCAGCCCGACTTCTTCAGCCCGACTTCTTCAGCCCGACTTCTTCAGCCCGA
>DAOQNB010000394.1:0-3066 GCA_035335845.1 Acidobacteriota bacterium
GCACCAAACCCAGTCTATTCTTTTTCTTCAGGTACAGTATGACTCTTTTTCGAAGTCGCAATCTTTCTCTGTTCTATCAACAACTTGGACAGCTTTACAAGTCAGGCGTCCCTGTCAGCCAGAGCCTGCCTCTGGCGGCAGAGCATAGTGGGGACACCGCTATTCGCGAAGCCACCGAGCGGGTTTATGCCGATGTGATGGGGGGAAAGACGCTTGGGTCAGCCGTTGCCAGACAACCACAGGTGTTTACCGAACTGCAGGCGGCATTGATTGCAGTCGGCGAAGAAAATGGCCGTCTTGATTCCAATTTGTTCCAGCTTTCAACGATGTATGAGAAACAGTACAAAAACCAGCTCCGGTTTTTGCTGGCTATGCTCTACCCGAGTTTTTTATTTCTGGCAGCCCTTTTTGTCCCGAAAATCCCAATCTGGTGGAATGGATCGTTTGGTGAATACCTGAGCGCCGTTTTTTGGACGGCAGCACCATTTCTGGCAATTGGCGTGGCACTCTATGTGGGATTTGTCTTATCGCAGGGTGTCTTTATTGATATGTATGACCAGGTACGGCTCAAAATTCCAGTATTGGGTAAGAGCCTGCATAAAATGGCGTTAGCCCGATTTAGCCGCTGCCTGGCAACGCTCTATAGTGCTGGAATTGATATGCGGCGCTGCCTGCAGCTTTCAACCAGCTCGTTTGAAAATACCTACTTGAAACGCAAAAGCCAGATTATTCTCGGCTACCTCGAAGAAGGCTTTGGACTGGCCAAAGGGTTTGAAGCCGCGGGTGTATTTCCGAAAGAGTATGTGCACATCATTGCCCTGGGGGAACAAACCGGCGATTTGGACCGGGTGCTGGAACAAACCGCCCGAATGTATGAAGAAGAATCGGAAAAAGTTCTGAAAGCGGTGCTCTTCTTTTTCCCTATTGCCATGTATGTGCTGGTGGCACTCTATATTGCGAGTATCGTGATTGAGTTTTACGCAGGGTATTATGGCAACATTGGGAAAATGGTACCATAACCTGATTGAGTTCAATCTTTTCTGAGATATATCGCATCAAAGGCGGGCTTCCAGGACTTACCGCCATCCATTGAAAATTCAATCACTTGCCGTACTTTGTCTTTTGAGAGTGGCGTCAACGTAGTTCGATCCAGATAGGTTTTGCCGGTTGGAAGCATGATTTCACCCTGAAATCGCAACCCACCATCTTTGAGTTCTTCGATCAACTCTTTTTCTTTGACGCCGCCAGTACGATTGGCCTGTTCCGTCACCCACACCTGTCGCCAGCGTTTTGTCGCCGGAAGATAGTAAAACAAACTTTTGCCCTGACTGCCGTCAGCATCTGCCCAATACTCTGTCACCGCACAACCACTGAGAATTTTTTCAATTTGATTGGTACCAACTTTCTGGTCTTTGACAAACACGTCCCAATTCCCAAGCCAGAAATCAAGTTTGTGAAATCCAGGGTCAGTTTCGCAGGAATCAGCCGCCACCGGCGCTGGTTTTGATGGTTGGGTTTGAGCCAGTACCGGAATACACACCAGCAGACTCAAAAACGCAAATCGGACACACATGTATCGCATACAAATCAACAGGTTCCATTTCAAGAAGATGTGCGCCGGGAGTTATGTGGAAAACGGACGGGAAGCCAAAAAATCTTCAAGCAGAATGGCTGCCGCAATTTCATCTGAGCGTTGCTGGCGTTCACGGGCCGAATAGCCACGCTCGCGCATCCACTCGTCAGCAGCATATGAGGTTAATCGTTCATTCCAGGTGTGAATGGGACAGGTCACCACTCCTTTGAGTTCTTCGACCAGAGCCAGGATTCGCTCAGCCGCTCCACGAATTTGCCCTTCAGCACCAAGCGGCACCCCAACCACAATTCGCTGGACATCATAGTCTGAAACCAGTTCTGCTACCCTCTGCAAAACGGCTTCTTTTGGACCGCGAACCGTTTCAAGCGGACGCACCGTCATTCCCAGTTCATCACAGATGGCAAAACCGGTTCGTTTTTGTCCCCAATCAATGGCTAAGGTTCGCTGGTTTTGAGTCATAAGAGCCGGGCTGAGGGCTGAGGGTATAGGGCTGAAGGCTAATGGAACTACAATTTTATCAATAATTTAACCCTTTGTTAAGGTAGCAGGATCATTCCAAAAATGTATCCCCCTAGCCCTTAGCCCCACACCCTTAACCCTAAATAGTATTGGAATCAGGATTCTTCGAGGTGATCAACCCGATCTTCAAGCCGGGTTACACGTTGAGAAAGTCCGGTTTGGGCCATTACAAGATTGCTGGTCGTTTTTTCCATCCGCTCGGCAATCCCAAGCATGGTGGTCATGCCGTCTCTCATTTCAGCGATAGCATCCTTTATAATTGCCCGGTCCAGATCAGCCTGAGCCTTCATTTCAACAATTGATTCTTTCAGTAACTCAATGTCCACACTGAATTTGGCCTGTTGATTGAGGATAAACTCCATCGTGCGTTCCATTTCTTCAAATGTCATTTGATGCCTCATCAATAAAGTCGTGTTTGAAGGAACTCAGTGGCTCCGTGTTACTGATGCTTCCTTCGCTTACAGTTTATCAATTGGCCTGCCGTCGCTGACGCAGGTACAGGACAATACCGCCAATCACCAACAATGGGCCTTCAACTGGAAAACTGACATCCCGGTCGTCAAATTCCACTTTGGTGGGCAATTTGAATGTTGTCTGAGTGGCAGCCGGGACAAGTGTCCCATCCTGGGTAATCGGTCTAAGTTGCTGATCAGCACGAACATACGCCGTGAGAAACAGATCATTTCCAACCGGAGCTTCTTCAGGCGATGGGACAGACGATGCAGCAGGTGGCGGGGTGGCTGGTTTGGCTTCGGGTTTTGGCTCGGGTTTTGGCTCGGGTTTCGCTGGAGCTGGCACAGTTGCTGTTTTGGGCGTCGCATCAGGTTTTGGCGGGACCGGGGCTGGTTCGGTTGGTTGAACAGTTGTCATCCGCAATCCAGGCCAGATTTTGGTATTCCACTCTTCGCGCGAGACCCGGTTGGCATACATCAAATGAGACTGGTCAAAAAAGG
>DAOQNB010000394.1:3166-6032 GCA_035335845.1 Acidobacteriota bacterium
CCAACTTTCCAGAGCACAATGCCAATCAAGGCAAAGAAGACAATGGCCGTCAGGTCAGCATAGGTACCGTGCTCAAGCCACTCAAAATGCTCGGCCACATTAATTTTTTCAGCCAGTGCGTGTTCGCCAATTTTAAAAGCATTGAGGGCGGCAACCAGTAATCCTCCCATTGCCCCCCCGGCAATCAACCCGGAGCTAAACAAAACACCATTCCCTGATTCAGCTTCGGCTTCTGTGGCAGCCGCTTTGCCTTGCCGGGCCAGGATCAAATCCACCAGATAGCGCACCACCCCACCGATAAAAATCGGAGACGAGGTTGAGAACGGCAGGTACAACCCAACGGCGAACGGAAGGGCGGCCACCCCGCAGAGTTCCAGGGTGATTGAGATAAAGACGCCCAGTAAAACCAGGCTCCAGGGAAGTTTTTGGGTCAAAATTCCATCAATGATCAGTGCCATCAGGGTGGCTTTGGGGGCATCGTAGCGTGATTTGCGCGGCTCAAATTTGTACTGAATCTGTCCGCCTTCATCAACCAGATATTGGGTTTCAACTTCCCCGGCAGTAACCGCAACATGTTGATATTCAACCCCATCCAGGCCGCGCATCGTCCCCATTGGCTTGGCGTTTTCAGCGACTTTCCCCGAGGTTTTTATCAGTTGCGTTGATTCGCGACCGCCAACCCCTGGGTCAATCGAATAGCGAATTTTGCCGGACTCATCAACCAGATAGCGGCCCGGCAAAATACCGTTGGTGGCAACCGGAATGCTATGAATGCGATAGCTCTTGCCACCCGGCATCGCCTGTGTACCAACAAAATTTGAAGTGGCGGTGTACTGAGGAAAATCCTTTGGAAAATGGATCGTGGCTGATTCATTCAGGAAAAAGAGCACCCAGCCAATGGCAATCGCGGAACCAGTCACGCCGATCATGAGCCCCATTTGCTGGTATTTTGGTGTGGCTCCAACCAGAAAACCAGTCTTCAGATCCTGTGACGTGGCCCCACCAATCGAAGCCGAAATACACACCACCGCCCCAACTGAAAGAGCCACGACCCGCCACTCTGCCCCAGTTTTCCCAATAAACAGAAAAATAATGCAGGTCAACAAAATTGTGGCCACGGTCATGCCGGAAATCGGGTTTGAAGAAGCGCCGATTTCACCCGTAATGCGCGACGAGACAGTGACAAAGAAAAACCCAAAGGCCAGAATCAGTACTGCTCCAAAAAAGTTGAGTTGCAATTGCGGCAAAAAAGCCAGTACCAGCACCAGGATACCGCACCCAAAAAGAACATAATTCATTGATAGATCACGTTCGGTCCGGGCTTCCGTCACGCCACCCGTCAGCCCAGCTTTTAATCCACCCAAACTGGAACGGAAAGCCGACAAAATCATCGGCATCGAGCGCAGTAAACTGATAATGCCGCCGGTTGCCACGGCGCCAGCGCCAACGTACAAAATATACGCATCCCGAAGCTGGTCCGAGGTCATTTCAGCAATCGGAATCGTCCCGGGAAAGAGCGGTGTTGCCACCAGGCTGCCAAAAAACTTAATTGCTGGCATCAAAACCAGATAGGCCAGCACAGCGCCGGCCAGCATCACCGACGCAACTTTAGGGCCGATGATGTACCCCACCCCCATTAATTCCGGAGAGACTTCGGCACTAATCGAAGCCCCAGGAAAACTGCGGATGACTTTCTCAGGAACTTCTTTCCACAAATGAAGGCCCGACATCAATACCTTATAGATAATTCCCAGCCCAAACCCTGAAAAAACCGTTTTCGCCTGACTTCCGCCTTCCTCGCCTACAATGAGCACCTCGGCACAGGCGGTGCCTTCCGGGTAGGTCAGTTTCCCGTGCTCTTTGACAATCAAGGCGCGGCGGAGCGGAATCATCATGAGCACGCCGAGCCAGCCGCCGGTCAACGCAATGAGCGCGACGCGTGAGATTTCAAGCGAATAGCCCATAATCAACAACGCCGGAATGGTAAAAACCACCCCGGCGGCCACTGACTCGCCAGCCGAGCCAATGGTTTGGACCATGTTGTTTTCCAGAATTGATGCCCGCCCAAAAGCACGAAAGATAGTGATCGAGAGCACTGCAATCGGAATTGAAGCACTGACGGTCAGCCCAACCTTCAGCGCCAGATACACGGACGAGGCGCCAAAAATAACACCCAGGATCGAACCCAGAATAACGGTTCGCAGGGTAAATTCTGGCAAAATTGTCGCACTACTGACAAATGGTTTGAAATGGGAATGATCAACCATTTTCGAACGTGAATCGGGGTCAACGTGAGATGCCATGCAACCTCTCTGGAGTAAGATTTGCTTCAACCAGGGCTCAGGGCTTGGGGCTGAAAGACTCGCAAGCTCGGGGCGGAAAAACCCAGGGCTCAGGGCTTGGGGCTGAAAGACTCGCAAGCTCGGGGCGGAAGAAAACGGGTTTAATACCATTTTGGAATGAAGTCCTCATATTACGGGAAGGCTAAACGACTTGAAAGAACTGTATTTCCCTCAGCCCTGAGTTCGATGTCTTCAGCCCGGTGTCTTCAGCCCGATAATCTTCAGCCCCCAGCCCGATGTCTTCAGCCCGATGTCTTCAGCCCTCAGCCCTGAGCCCTGGTTTTTTCAGCCCCAAGATTTTTAGGATGTGTTGTTTTAGCCGACAGGATGTATTCTGGCAAGCAACGCCGAAAGAAAGTCTGGTCTCCGAGTTCAAAGTGTTCAAAATCCCGCTTTGGTGATATTCTGGCACTTACAATTTCCCCAACTTTATCCAATTCAAATCGGTTAGCATCAATCATGAAACAGTGCCCTGTCTGTCAGAAACAGTACCCTGATGATATTGCCTTCTGCTCCGCTGATGG
>DAOQNB010000395.1:0-6022 GCA_035335845.1 Acidobacteriota bacterium
AGGGTTCAGGGTTCAGGGTTCAGGGTTCAGGGTTCAGGGTTCAGGGTTTTCGAAATTTTTATTGGTTCATTTGGCGTTGCTCATCATCCTTTTACTTAAAAGTGATGAGCGACGCCTTTTTTCATGGATGTATCATTTCACCAGAAAAAACAGTATTGTTTCATTGATTCATCCAATTCACCCTCAGTCAAGTTGTTCAGTTCAATAAACTTAGTAACCACTCTCTTGACAAAAGACTATAAAAAGTCGGTACTTTTCGGAACCCGGAACCCGGAACCCGGAACCCGGAACCCGGAACCCTAACGGTTTATGCCCATTGCCCATCTCCCCCCTGCAGCCAAAGCTGGTTCTGCCTACTGGGCGCAATGCGCGCCAGAGGATGCACTGTCCAAACTAGGCTCTTCTCTGGAAGGGTTGAGTGCCGATGAAGCAGCCCGGCGACTTCAACTCCACGGCTCCAATTCCCTGCCCCACGTTGCCAAATCTCCGTGGTACGTCGAACTCTCCAAAAATTTTATTCACCTGTTTGCACTTCTGCTCTGGGCGGGTGCGGCTTTGAGTTGGGTCGCGGGAATGCCTCAACTCGCCTGGGCGATTATCATCGTCATCATCGTCAATGGGCTGTTTAGCTTCTGGCAGGAATTCCAGGCAGAGCGTGCCGCCGAAGCTCTGGCGGCGCTTCTGCCGCATCAGGTCACCGTCCGGCGAGATGGAACAGAACAACGGCTCTCCACCACTGAAATTGTCCCCGGAGACATCCTCATTCTGACCGAAGGGGAAGCGATTCCGGCGGATGCTCGCCTGCTGAAAGCAGAACGGCTGCGGATTGATGCGTCATCGCTAACTGGTGAATCACGCCCCGTTCCCCGCAGCATTGAAAGCGCCGAAACCAGTGGGAAGACGGGTATCTTATTGCCCAATCTGGTATTTGCCGGAACATCGGTTGTCAGCGGGTACGGCGAAGCCGTGGTTTTTGCCACAGCGGCAGCGACAGAATTTGGCCACATTGCCCAGCTTACCCAGGCTCAGGATGAACGCCTGAGTCCACTGCAACAGGAACTCCAAAAAGTCACGACCGTGGTGACCATTCTGGCAGTTGGGTTTGGAGTGCTCTTTTTCCTGGTCGGCACGCTGGTTGGGGGCTTACGTCCGATTGAAGGCTTTCTCTTTGCGGTCGGCATTATTGTCGCCAACGTCCCGGAAGGACTCCTCCCGACGCTGAC
The DNA here is from genome assembly GCA_035335845.1 of Acidobacteriota bacterium. GTDB lineage: Bacteria > Acidobacteriota > Blastocatellia > Chloracidobacteriales > Chloracidobacteriaceae > JACQXX01. The sequence continues at coordinate 1,224 of DAOQNB010000395.1, forward strand.
GCTGGCACTGGCCCTTGGGGTGCGACGGATGGCTCAACGAAATGCTTTGGTCAAACGTCTCTCGGCGGTTGAAACACTCGGTGCCACCACGGTTATTCTGACGGACAAAACCGGCACACTGACCGAAAATGAAATGACAATCCGTGAAGTGTGGGCCAGCGGGACGCACTTTACCATCAGCGGCGTGGGCTATGGAGTCGAAGGCGTGGTTGAACCTTCCAGTCACGAAGCAACCGTGGTTGAACTCCTCAGAACAGCGGCACTCTGTTGTGATGCCCGACTGGTTCCTCCCAATGCAGAGCGAACCCACTGGGGCATTATCGGCGACCCAATGGAAGCGGCGATCCTGGTGGCAGCCACCAAAGTCGGTTTGACAGAAGAAAAGCTCACGGCCTGGCCCCGGCTGGTTGAACTTCCATTTGATTCGACCCGCAAACGCATGACAATCATCCACCAGATTGATGGCCAGCCAGTTGCCTGCGTCAAAGGAGCCCCCAGCCAGTTACTGGCTCGCAGTTCAAGAATTCGCTGGAATGGCACAACACGTCCATTTGATGATGCGCACCAACAAACCATTCAGACCATTCACGATACCATCGCCCGTCGTGGCCTGCGCCTGCTCGGAGTTGCCATTCGTGAACTCAACACCTCTGATCAACCAGTTGAAGGGTGGCAGGTTGAAGAAGTCGAATCAGACCTGACATTTTTAGGGCTGCTGGCGATGGAAGATCCTCCACGTCCCGAAGTTCCGGCGGCGCTGGCTGCCTGTCGGGAGGCACAGATTCAGGTGGTGATGGTCACCGGGGACAATGGTCTGACCGCCACCGCGATTGCTCAGGAGATTGGAATGTACCAGGGTGAAGTCCAGGTCATCACCGGCGACCAGCTTGATCACACCTCAAGACCAGAACTGCTTCACCTGCTTGATAATCCCAATGTGTTAATTGCCCGTGCGACGCCGGAGCATAAACTCCGACTGGTCGAAGCCTTTCAGCAGCGCGGAGAAGTCGTGGCCGTTACCGGTGACGGCGTCAATGATGCCCCGGCTCTCAAGCGAGCGGATATTGGGGTGGCCATGGGAATGAATGGCACCGACGTGGCTCGCGAAGCGGCAGATATTGTTCTGGCGGATGACAACTTTGTCAGCATCATCGAAGCCATCCGCGAAGGACGGGCGGTGTATGAAAATGTGCGGAAGTTCATCACTTATATTTTTGCCAGCAACAGCGCCGAAATGATGCCCTTTGTTGCCTTTATTCTGTTTCGGGTTCCACTTCCGTTGACGATTATGCAGGTTCTGGCCATTGATATCGGCACGGATTTAGTGCCCGCAATTGCGCTCGGGGCCGAACCACCTGAAGCCGATACCATGCACCGACCTCCGCGCTCACGACAGGAACGATTACTCAATATTTCAACGCTTATTCGAGCCTACCTGTGGTTTGGCCTGATCGAAGCCGTGTTTGGATTTGTGGGGTTCTTTTGGATATATCATCTGGCCGGCTGGCGCCCTGGAATACCAATGGAAGACAGTGGGTTGGTTTACACGCTAGCCACCACCATGACACTGGCTGGAATTGTGGCCGGGCAGGTTGGGAACGTTTTCGCCTGTCGAAGTTCGAGTCAATCGGTTTTGAGACTGGGATTGTTGAGGAACCGCTTTTTGCTCGGAGGGATTGCGGTCGAGTTGGGACTTTTGCTGGCAATGATTTACCTGCCGCCGGTGGCTCACGTCTTTGGCACCGCGCCACTCAGTGTTTCACACTGGCTCTTTCTGGCCGTGTTGCCAGTTGTGCTGCTGGTGTTGGAAGAAGTTCGAAAGTTCGTGGTTCGTTCTTTTTTCTCCAAATAGGACGCGGCAGAAAGATAGAGAGGTCAAACTCCGTTGTGGAAAGGTTGGTTTTCCGCAACGGAGTTTGCACAAAGCATTATTTATTTGGGCTTTTCTGGCTGGCTTGTGACGCATTCAATTTGGTTTTGATCCGCTCGATTTCAGCCGGATCGGTTGCCATATCAACTGCTTTTTTCCACATTTCACGTGCCTGATCCAGCTTTCCAAGTTTTTCATATACATCGCCCAGATGATCGTGTTGGGTGGCGCTCCGACCATCATAGCCAATGGCTTGTTCGATGTACTGACGAGCCTGATCATACTGACTTCGTTTGAAATACAGCCAGCCAAGACTATCCAGGAACGAACTGTTGGTTGGTTCAATATTGACCGCCCGCTGAATCAGGAGCAGGGCTTCGTCAAGTTTTTCACCGCGTTCGGTGAGAAAATACCCCAAGTTGTTCAGAGCAGTCGGGTTATCGGGGTCAATCGCCAAAACCTGCCGCAAGGTTTCTTCTGATTCCTTGTACATTTTGCGTCGGTCCTGGATCGAACTCAGCAAAACGAGCGATTCGGTATTTTTTTGATCAAATTGCAGGGCACGACGGGCCGCCTTCTCAGCGTCTTCCAGTCGTCCAGCTTCCATCAGGAGCGAGCCAAGTGTTTGATACACGTCAGCATCTTCGGCATTGCTGCCAAGCATTTTTTCCAGGAGTTCAACTGCCTTGTTTACCTCGCCTAACTTGGACAATGAAAAGGCTTCCAGATACTTAAACTGACGGTCATTTGGGAATCGCTTCTGGGCATCACGCGCAATTTTCAAGGCTTCGGCATAATTGCCTTCAGACCGCAGGAGGTCAATTTCCATGCCATCTGGCAGCGTGTCTTTGTCGCCAAGGACTTTCCGCATATAGCCAAAGGTCTCAACAGCTTTGGCTCGCTGACCGGCTTCACGATACGCCATGGCAATGCGCCGTAAAATAACGCCAGCATTGCGTTTATCACGTTCACCAACCGTTCCGTCCGGATTCAGCAACGCATTTAAGGCCCGTTGATAGGCTTTGACCCCATCCTCAACCCGGCCCAATTCAATCAGGGTTTCAGCCAGTTCAAATTGCAACTGGAGGCTTTCCGTCACATCCTGACCTTTGAGGGCCTGTTCCAGCACTTTGACAGCTTCTTCCCGTCGTCCGCTCCGGCGCTGGGTTTGGGCCAGAATGCTCAGGGCCTGGACGTTGGTCGGATCCATTTCCAGGATTTTCTGAGCCCCTTGCAGCGCTTCCGGGTATTTTCCGGCCAGCATCAGGGTTTCGGCATAATCCAGCAGCAATTCAGGCTGGTTGGGATTGTCAGTTAAAATCTGCTGATAGACCTCAAGGGCTTCAGTGGTTTGGCCAGAACGCAGCAAAGATTGGGCCAGCAACGCCCCAAGCCGCAAATTCTGATCACTTAAAATATACGCCTGCCGGGCCACCTGAGCCGCATCACGGTACCGGCCTTTTTCATAATACAGCCGGGCCATCAGTTCAAAATCCGGACCTTTGGCAACGCCGCTCCCCATCAACTTCTGAAAATGTTCAATTGCTTTATCTGCATCTCCAGTGGCCTGATACAGCCGTCCCATAATGCGATAGACCTCTGGGTCAGCTTTATCTAAACGGGCAACTTCCTGAAACTGGAGGATTGCTTCGTTCACCTTTTCTTTGTTCAAGACACCTGACAACGACTGAACCGCCAGAATATTGCCCAGTAACCGCCGACCAGCCGGGTTTTCGGGTTCTAAAGACACCGCCTGACGCGCTTCAGTTTCAGCATCTTTGAGATTGCGGTTTTGAAAATAAATCTCACTGAGTGAAATATGCGGAGAGGCTGCCCGAGGGTCGAGTTGAATGATTTCCTTATAGGCATTAATGGCTTTGGGGTAATCGCCCTGAGCTTCATAATCACGTGCCTGCAGATAGAGCATATACGAACGCATCCGCTGTTCACGTGGTGTTGGGGCATCCGGCGTTGGGCGCTGGATTGGCGATGCCGTTTTGGTTGGCTTTTGAGTCGCTGCTGTAACAGATGGTGCCATCACCACTGAAAAGAGGACGGCGGAGGTCAAAGGGGTGGAGAACTTCATGTGAGGTGAACCCTGTTCCTTTACTTCAATGTGGGTTGATAAAAAATCTTAGTATAACAACCAGGTATTGTGCCATCGGTGAAGCCAGTTACGAATTATGAACTATAAAAACCTAACCACCTGATATTCAATGAGATAACAATTTCACAGATCAAGAGCTTCGGAAGAAAGTGGTGTAATCCGGCTTGAATACCCCAAGAAAGCCTGTTGAATCTGAGCGCAAATGACGGATATGGGTTGTCCATCAGTCTCAATCTCAATGTTTGCCAGGGCGTAAACCGGCAATCTGGATTCAAATAAAGTTTGTGCGGTGGCCGGTGATTGAAACAGTGGCCGGTCAGTGGTTTCACGCAATCGAGCGGCGCAGGTTTCAAAGCTGGCTTTGAGCCACACCGAAACACCCGTCGTTGCAATCTGCTGGCGAATCGCCTCCTGGGTAAAAGCCCCGCCCCCCAGTGAAATAACACATTCCGGTTGACCATCCGGCACTGATTCTGGTGTCACCTGCGTTGCACATACAGCCTGTAATGTTTCCCGTTCACGCTGACGAAATCCCAATTCGCCTTCGCGTTCAAATATTTCCGGGATCGAGCATCCAGCAGCCCGAATAATTTCAGCATCCAGGTCAATGAGGGGAATCCGCCACTTTTCAGCTAACGCATTCCCAATCGTAGATTTGCCGCTGCCCATAAACCCAACCAGATACAGGATCATAGTGAGGAATGAAGAATGAAGAATTGAGAATGAAGAATTGAGAATGAAGAATTGAGAATGAAGAATGAAGAAAATTCTTGGTTTTTGGTTCTTGGTTCTTGGTTCTTGGTTCTTGGTTCTTGGTTCTTG
>DAOQNB010000396.1:0-6022 GCA_035335845.1 Acidobacteriota bacterium
TGCATTCTAAAGGCAGTATGCACGGGTTCCGATTTATCCCTGATCTCTGGAACACACTTCACTCGTTAACCATACACCCATTTTGCACTGAAGCACTTGTATGAGAAAATAGTTAACTAATTCAATTAAATAAACTTAGTGAACTACTGACTACAAACTTGTATGAGAGGGTTGAGACGAGTTTCTGTCTGATAACTTAGATAACAATGGAGAAACGACGATGACTGAAACTGTAGCCAAACGAAGCTTTCCACCTTCAACTTTTGGTGCTGACTTGCTGGCATCGGTGGTGGTGGTGCTCGTTGCCTTACCCTTGTGTATGGGCATTGCCATCGCTTCCGGGCTGCCCCCAGCCCTGGGGCTGGTCACTGGGATTATTGGTGGGTTGCTGGTTGGATCACTTGCTGGCTCACCATTGCAGGTCAGTGGACCTGCCGCCGGTTTAGCGGTCATTGTGTATGAAATTGTTCAAGAGCATGGACTTGATACCTTTGGCATCATCATTTTGCTGGCTGGTATCATTCAGGCTGCCGCCGGGTTGATGCGCTTTGGTCAGTGGTTTCGTGCGGTATCGCCGGCAGTGATCAATGGTATGCTGGCGGGAATTGGCATCCTGATTTTCTCCAGCCAGTTTCACGTGATGGTTGATGACAAACCTCGATCCAGCGGAATTGCAAATTTGATGTCGATTCCAGAATCAGTATGGAAGGGACTGTTTCCGCTTGATGGTTCAACCCACCATTTAGCTGCTGCGATTGGGGTGTTGACCATTATTGTCATTCTGGTGTGGAACGCGGTTGCAAAAAAAATCAAAATGATTCCAGCGCCACTCGTGGCCGTGGTCAGTGCGGTGGTTGTCTCTGGATTGATGAACCTGGATATCAAATATGTGCAAATTCCAGGAAGCTTTCTCGATATTCTCAACGTGCCCTCCATGGAATCGGTCAAAAGCGTTACTCATCTTCCTATTTTCCTGGCCAGCATTTCCGTTGCCTTTATTGCCAGTGCTGAGACGCTCTTAAGCGCCGCCGCCGTTGATAAAATGCACTCAGGTGTGAGAACCAACTATGACCGGGAACTGTTTGCCCAGGGAATTGGAAATGCCTTGTGCGGGATGCTGGGCGCCTTGCCGATGACCGGTGTGATTGTCCGGAGTGCGGCCAACGTTGAAGCCGGGGCTAAAACCCGACTGTCAACGATTTTGCACGGCGCCTGGCTCCTGGTGTTTGTGTTGTGCCTGCCCTGGATGCTTGAGAAAATCCCAACTGCCAGTCTGGCCGCGATTCTGGTGTTTACTGGCTATAAGCTGGTCAATCCTTCAAAGATGAAAGAGATCCTGGCCTATGGCCGCAGTGAGTTCGCCATTTATCTCGGCACCATGGTTGCCATTGTGGCCACCAATTTGTTGGAAGGGGTCCTGATTGGGCTGGGAATGTCAATTGCCAAGCTGATTTATGTCTTTACCAATCTGGATTCGCGCCTTGAAATCACTGACGGGGGAAAACAGGCCCGATTAACCATGCGTGGCAGCGCCACCTTTGTGATGTTGCCAAAACTGGCGGCATTGCTTGATCAGGTGCCAGCCGGGGCTGAGTTGCAAGTTCATTTTGAGTCGCTGGATTACATTGACCATGCCTGTCTGGACTTGTTGATGAATTGGGAAAAGCAACACGAGCTGACCGGTGGTGAAATGTGTATCGAATGGGATGAACTTGAAGCCAAGTTCCATCGCCGCCGACCTGACTGGTCAATGACTCCGGATAAGTTAGCCAGCTCTGACGAGAAGGTTCAGAATGATCTGGCCGTCAAAAAATGAGTTGAGTTGAAAGCGTGCCTGGTATGAGGTGCCAAACCCGCCATGTCCTGATCAAGGGCAGGCGGGTTTTTTTGTGGTTCCTCGCTGATGATTTGCATAACCAATACACTCAGATTCATTCCAGGGTGATGATGCCAGTGGTTTGATACAAAAAAGAAAAATTATATTTTTGTGGTTAAAATGTTTATTTTTAATGAAATACATACTGCAATTCCTGATGTAGAGTGTGAATTTTCTAGTTATTTATGGAAGAAAAAAACGAAAAAATCAGTCCATATAGATTGGGTTCCTTAAACCTGTAAGAGCCTCACATATCTGCTGGTATGTGTCTTCCAGCAGGGTGCTCCACACAACCCACTCACTTCCGTTCCCGAAAATCCCAAAACAGAAGGACTGACAAATTCATGTCGAAACTCAAACCACGATCCGAGAGGTATGCCATTCCTCCCATCTGGCAACTTGTTGCCTGCCTGGGCTGGGTGCTGGCCAGTGTATTTATTTCATCGGTTGCCTATGGTCAGGCATTAAATACTGCGACCATCCGGGGGCAGGTACTGGACCAGAGCCGGGCGGCAATCACAAATGCCCAGGTGGTTGTGACCAACAACCAGACTGGAGTTCACCGTGAAACGACAACCGATGAAAAAGGAAATTTTACCTGTGCCAGTCTTCCGTTAACCGGAGAGTACACGGTTTTGGTGTCGCAATCCGGGTTTGCTGCTGAGGAAGTCACTGACGTTACCCTTCAGGCTGGTGAAGCCGCCAGCTTTGAAATCACCTTGAAACCGCAGGGTGAAAATAGCGTGGTAACCGTATCTGGGACAACTGAGGGGGTCCGTGCTGATTCACCACAGCTTTCAACCCGGCTCGACTTACAAAAAATCGACAACACCCCGATCCTGGGCCGAAAAGTGACATCGCTGGTGTTGCTTGATTCTGCCATCCGTCCAGCCCGTGGTACTGGCGACCTGTTTTTAAACAACACCTTGTTTGTCGCTAATGGAAGTGGCCGCCGTCAAACCGGCTTCATTGTGGATGGCAGCACGGGTGACGATGCCTGGGGGCGGCAATCAATCTTTACCAATATTCCCTTTTCAGCCATCCAGGAATTTACCATTCTGACCAATGGGTTCTCGGCTGAATTTGGAAGAACCACGGGTGGCGTGGTCAACCTGGTGACCCAATCTGGCACAAATACGTTTCATGGTGATCTGCTCGGGTTGTTTCGACCTGGAGGTATTCAGGCTCGCCAGCCGCTGGCCACACGCCAAACAGAAGATGAACTGGCCCAGGTGAGTGGTGTGTTTTCAGGCCCGATCATTGAGAACCGAACCCATTTCCTGGTTTCGGCGGAATACAGCCATCAGGACCGTGATGCGGTGATTACCTCTCCACTGGCGCCAGGGTTGTTTACGGGAACCTACAAGCAAGGGCTGTTTCTGGCGCGTCTGGATCATCAACTCAATAATCGGAATGCGCTTGAATTCAAATTAAATTTCGACCGGTTTTCAGATACCAACCCGAGCGATGCGGTGGGTGGTGTGGCCCTTCCGAGTTCGGCCCGCATCTTTCGCCGGCGGGCGTATGAGGCACAACTTTCGGAAACTGCCATTTTGTCGGATCGAATTGTCAATGAAGCTCGTGCTCAATTTCAGCTCGGGTCGCCAATCACCCAGTTTGAACCAGTAATGCCGTCAACCCAGTATATTCGCCCTGGTATTTCAACCGAAGGTGAGTCACGTTCGGCCAAGTTGCAAAACCGCCAGTTTCAATTTGCCGATACATTGTCAATTGTCGCTGGAAAGCACATTGTAAAAGTTGGCGGAGATGTGGTGTATACCTCGTCAGGTGGCTTTGGTCAGGAATTCGGTGGTGGGTTTGTGTTGGGGCAAATTACGTTGAATCCAGGGGTTTTAACCCCGATTGGTCAGTTACAAGCCAAAGATGTACAGCGGTTTTCGCAGAGCTTTGGCAATGCCGACTACACCGTGCGCCAGACCCTGTCGTCAGTTTTTATCCAGGATGACATCAAACTTCGATCTGACCTGACGTTAAACCTTGGCCTGCGCTATGAAAATCAATCCCTGACCGATGATCATAACAATATTGCCCCGAGAATTGGGTTTGCCTACAACATCGGCGGTGATACCAAAACTGTATTGCGCGGCAGTTATGGCATTTATTACTCACAACTGCGGGCCAATATCGTCGCCGGATTCAAAATCAGCGGACCAACCGGGGTGTTTACCTTTAGTGCTGCTCCAGGCCAGCTCGGATTTCCTGAGAATTTGTTGCCATTGAGTGGTTTTCCCGCTGGTGCCGTGTTGCCGCCGCGTGACATCCAGGTTCGACCAGGTGACAGCGAATTCTTGAGCCAGTTTTTTGATGTTTCCAAATTGCGTGGCTATCCAGATGCCTTGCTCAATCCATACACTCAATTATGGAGTCTGGGTGTTGAACGCGAACTCGGTCAGAAATGGTTTTTGCGGGTGGATTATGTCGGACAACACACCATCGGCATTGACCGGCCAGTTGATCTGAATTCACCAGCCGCTTTTGTTCGAACCAAACCGGGTCAGGTTCGGTCAGCCGCTGAAGCCGATGCCACGCGGCCCATCAAGCCGGTTCCAAACGGCTATCGGCGTATTCTGGCGACCATCAACGAGGGAGCCAGCAACTATCATGCGCTTCAGATCAACCTCAACAAACGCTTCAGCCAGAATTTCTCTGTCCTGGCCAGTTATACCTATTCCAACTCAATCAACACCGTGGAGCCTGATGCTCCTGGGCAGGATCCAACCGATGCCACCATGCTCGGCAAACCGGAACGCGCCCGGAGCGTGCTCAACCAGACCAACCGGGCAGTGTTTAGCGGATGGTATCAATTGCCGCTTCGATTTACAGTTGGCGGTATCGCCTCGCTGGCGTCAGGCCGACCATACAACATCACCACCGGGCTTGATAACAATGGTGATGGTTCAACGGCTGACCGGCCCGTGGTCAATGGGTTTATTTTGGGACGAAATGCGGGTAAAGGCACTCCGGTCTATGACGTCGGGATGTTTGTCGAGCATACATTCAAGCTTCCAGCCGAACGGGTGAAATTGAGTCTGCGGGCTGAAGCGTTTAACCTGTTTAACCACAATAACATCGTGGGTCGCAATGGGGTGTTTGGCAATGACCCGACTGGGAAGCCGCTCGCAACGCTTGGCAAGCCGCTGGGCGGGATCAGCAATGTTGATCCAGGTCGTCAATTTCAGTTTGTGGCCAGGGTTCGGTTTTAGTGGCCAGATTTCGGGTTTGAACTGTTTGCTACCGGGCAGTCACCAGGTGCCTGCCCGGTGCCACGAGGCACTGAATGTACACCAAAGCACTGCACAAACGGATCGTTTTACTGAGTTTAATGTTCTGGGTAGTGGTTCTGCTGGGCGGATGCCAAAAATCTATCCCTCCTTCAGGCCAAACTGGAATCGTCATCACCGATGCTGAAGGCAAGTCCATTCCGATCAGCGATACTTCACGACTGGTCACGGTTGGTACCGCTCTGACAGAGACCGTTCTGGCGCTCGGAGCCGGGTCGCGACTGGTCGGAGTGGATGATGCCAGCACCAATTATTTATCTGAAGTGAGCCAGCTTCCCAAAGTTGGATCGTTCCGAACTGTTTCGGCTGAGGGCATTTTGTCGCTCAACCCCTCGCTCATCATCGCCACGGCGGATGCCGGACCACCTGAAGCCATCAGTCAGCTCAAAACGGCTGGCGCGCCACTGTTGATTTTGCCGGTCAATTACACGGTTGAAGGTGTAAAAACCCAGATTCTGACCGTTGCCAGGGCATTGAACAAAGTTGACAAGGGGAATGAACTGACTCAGGCCATTGACCAGGATATGGCTTCGGTCCAGTCGCTGCTGGCCAAACCGCATCCTCGACTCAAAGTCATGTTTTGTGGTCGTGGGCCAAATATGCCGACGGCGACGATTTCAGGAAAGGGAACAGGGATTGATGAAATGATTACCCTGGCTGGTGGAGATAACCCATTTACCAGCTTTCAAGGGTTTCGGCCCATGACGGATGAAGCGGTCATCGCTGCTGCACCTGACGTGTTGTTGATGACCGAACGCAGTTTTGAACGCGTTGGCAATCTGGATGGAGCGGTTCAATTGCCGGGCATTCCATTAACTCCGGCTGGAAAAAATCGGCGGGTGAT
>DAOQNB010000397.1:0-6020 GCA_035335845.1 Acidobacteriota bacterium
GAAGCTCTGCGGAACCTCTGCGCCTTCTCTATGTCTGGAACCTACACAAAAAATTCGTGTGCTTTCATCGCCTCGCCAGAACGCCAGGCTACCCTGTGTCACCCAGAACGTTCTGCTTACCGTTGCTGTCTTCCGACCCTGGCGGAGTTCGCAAGCTTACAGACGTGCAGGACCTGAGGGCCTGATACGTACTCACTCTATTGAGTTATGAGCAAGTCGCGCACTATACGTCGAAACCGAAGAGCCTGTCAACTAAAAATTTTTCGTTCTTCAGTCAGTGTGCGCTTAACTTTTAAGCAACCACTTTACTCTCAGCGTTTAGCCCGAGATTAAAAACTCATCAATCGGGCACTGACGCGGCTGAAAGCACTGATTGCGTCAAAATATTGAGGATTCTCAAAGAGATTTTTCGCGATGTTGAGCTGTGACCAGTCAATGGTGGTTGGCGACTCTAACCCAAGGCTCAACCATAGTCCGCGAATGATAAATGCCACACCAATCACGCCCCAAATGCCGATAAATGCCAGTAAAAACAGTGATGCAATTGCGTTAGCCATAAAAAAACCTTCCTTATAATTATTCTTTCAAGTTCGAAGTTGGAGGTGTTGCGTTTCGAGATATAGCTATACACGTGCAACTGATATGCCAGTTCCATAAAAATGAAGTCAATTTTACGGATATATAACGGATTTTTTCTTTTAAAATATTCTGTCATAAGGGGTTATTCGGGGAAAATAGATAAGCCCAATCTGGATGGTCAGATGGGTTCAATCAGTGAAAAGGACAGTTATTTTTTCAAGTATGGTGTGGAATTCTTTCAAGAGGGGGAAATTTTTTTACAACAGTATGGTGAAAATCCGTTCTGAGTTGTCTGATTAAAACCCTGTCTGGTTAGAAAGTAGGCGTTTTCCTATCAAGGTTAAAATAGTTTCTATCCTGGTACTGTGATGGAGGGTTGAAAAAATCTCGGCTATTTTTGAATGAGATTTGATACACTTTGACGGTACTGCATCCGGTACCTCCCCTGACATCGCACGCCATTCACATCTTCAGCATCTTCAGTGTTTTTTGTTGGATGGGGAGTTTTCAAACCAGACTACATTGCAATCGTGTGTGCGAGGAGCAACATGAAAATTATCTTCACGCATTTGAACGGAAGTCGGGAAGGCCAGGTTGAAGAATATACCTTGCCCGTGATCAATGTTGGCCGAGGTGTGGAAAGTGATATTCGAATTGGCGATGCAACCCCCACGGATCGGGTCGCTTCACGGCAGCATGCTGAATTCCGGCGCGAAGGGAACCACCTTATTCTCTATGATTTAGGAAGTCGAAATGGTACGTATGTCAATGGTCAGCGCGTGAATGGACAGATTGAACTTGCCACCCATGATTTGATCGAGTTGGGCATTGGCGGCCCAGCGATGCGAGTCCAGGTGGTTGTTTCAGAAACCGAAGAAATTGATTTTCTGCAAAATTCGCGCTATTTCGGAAGCCTGAGTCAGGAGCACCTGTCCATGGTGTTGTCGGCTGGCACGCTGGAGGTGTATCCGGCTGACAGCTATCTGTTTCGTGTTGGTCAGGCGTGCGAATATTTGTATGTGATTAAGTCAGGGGTTGTCGAAGTCTGGCGCGATACCAATGAAAATGGTGAGCTCGACCTGACAACCTATCTCGGGAGTGGCGATGTTTTGGGCGCCTCGTCAATTTTACTCGAAGGGGCCACGCATCATTCAGCCGCCCGGATTCCAGAAGGTGCGGTGATGTTACGGCTCACCCAATCTGTGTTCCGGACGCTGATTTTAACCATTCCAGAGTTTGCGCTGGCTGTGTGCACGGCGCTGGCACGCCAGCTCGACAGCACCTACAAAAAACTGCAAACCCATTCATATAAACGGTTACAAGGCAATCTCAACTTCTTTGATCTGGCGACGGTCATTCAAACACTGATTCAGTCTCGCCAGACAGGTGTCTTGAGCGTGACAGCACTTGAAGTGGGTTTTGCGCATTCCGGGTTGTGGGCGTCATCTGATGATATCGAAATGCCGGCTGCCACGATTCATCTGGTCAATGGCAAGGTGGTGTATACCCGGTGTGGTGTTCTCAACGGGGAAGAAGCGTTTTATCAGCTTTTTCAGTCTGAGTACCATGGCAGTTTTACTTTTCAAGAAGGGGCGCCGCCTGATTCGGGCTCACCACAGGGAACGATCCATCTTCCAGGATTTAATCTCCTGCTTGAAGCCGTACGGATGCAGGACGAGTTACGCCAGTTCAAGCTCAAACACCCGGACCCACACGTGAAGTATATTCCAGCGACTCAGTCACTCACCTGGACGGAATCTATGTATGACAAAGCCGCTCATGTGATTTGGGAGCGGTTAAAGCGTGGAGCTTCCATCGCCAACCTGCAGGGCGAGGTGCCATACTGTGATTTTGTAATTTATTTTGTGATTGATGTCCTTTTGGAGAAAGGACTTCTGAGTGTCAGTGGTGAGGGCAGCCGATCATAAGACGGGTGATTGCTGTTCAGGTGACCTGGTTTTCAGCATCAGAACCCGTGCACTCCATCAAAACATAGCGCACCTATTCGATTTTGACTGGGCGCTCTGACAGGCTGTGATGGGTCGGTCTGGGAACAACCGGATCTGCATACCGGGCTTTGATTTCAAGAATTTCAGGCAGGACCTGTTGAAAGAGTTCAACCAGCTTTGGATCAAAATGTTTTCCGCGCTCGCCTTCGATATAGGCCATGGTTTCCTCAACCGACCAGGCTTTTTTATAGGGCCGGGCTGAAGTCAAGGCATCAAACACGTCGCACAAGGCCACAATGCGGGCAATGAGTGGGATTTCTTCGCCTTTTAATCCTCGTGGATACCCGCTCCCATCCCATTTTTCATGATGACAGAGGGCCAGTTCCGAAGCCATTTGCATTAACTCTGAATCGTGTCCGGCTAAGAGGTCCGAACCGATGACCGTGTGGGTCTTCATAATGGTCCATTCTTCGGACGTCAGCGGGGCGTTTTTTAAGAGGATGCGGTCAGGGATCCCAATTTTGCCGACATCGTGCATTGGGCTGGCATAGAGCAGGATTTCACAGTCAGTGTCACTAAAACCGACCGTCCGAGCCAGGCAGGCACTGAAATGACTCATGCGAATCACATGAAATCCGGTTTCATTGTCCCGGTATTCAGCCGCCCGCCCGAGCCGGCGAATGATATCAAGCTGGGTTTCACGGAGTTTGCGAGTGCGTTCGCGGACTTTCTCTTCCAAAATCCGATTTTGCTCTCGAACGGCGTTGTGCAATAGCCGGACCTCGACCAGGTTGCGGATTCGGGTTAAGGCTTCGACGTGTTCAAAGGGTTTGCACAAAAAATCACGGGCGCCAAACTCAAGCGCCCGAATCCGAACACTCTGATCAGACAGGCCAGTCAAAACCAGGACCGGAAGATAGGACTCAGATTCAATTTCTTTCAACTGGTCCATGACATCAAACCCGTTCAGGTACGGCATGTCCAGGTCCAGCAGGACCAGGTCGGGGTTGTACTGGCGGTACAAATCAGCCGCCTTCCGAGAATCGGTCGTGCCGTAGACATTGCAGTAGCCTTCAGACTTCAACATGGCTTCAAACAGCAACACATTGGCCTGAATATCATCCACAATCAAGATTTTGGCGGTTAGAAGCTCAGCTTCGTTCATTGGAGTTTAAGAAGAGACGGGAAGTGAAGTTGAGAGGTGACTGGTACTTAGTACTTAGGGCTTGGTGCTTGGGACTTGGTGCTTGGGACTTGGAAAGCGTTGATTCCTAAGCACTAAGTACTAAGCACCAAGCACTCGTAGTTAGTCAATCCGAATCGAAAATGGCAACCGCGCATAGACGTGCATCGGGTCGTTCATTGAGTTGAGAATCGAAAGTTCTTGTTGCAGTCGGCCAAATTCACGTACCGCCGGGCTGGTTTTGGCCAGCCGGTCAGGTTGTTCATCAGAGGTCAGCAACTCACGGATTTTTTCTTCGGTTGTGGTTGGTTTTGGATATTCAGTTGTTTTCCAGTTGTCACCCAGATTGGCTTTCTTCGCGGCAAACTTGATTGCATCCTCAAGCCCGCCAAGTTCATCCACCAGACCCAGTTCCTTGCCATCAATCCCAGACCAGACCCGACCCTGGGCAATTTCAGCCACTTTTTCGCGGGGAAGTTTCCGCGATTCGCTGACTTTGGCCAGGAACTGATCATAAATTTGATCAACCGTTTTCTGGATGAGCGCCAGTTCTTCATCGGTTTTGGGGCGTGAGATCGTGCCTAAATCGGCATATTTCCCCGTTTTGACGGTATCCCAGGTCACGCCATGGTCATTGGCCAGTTGGCCAACGTTGAGCAACAACCCAAACACGCCAATCGAACCGGTAATGGTATTGGGTTCAGCAAAGATGTGATCGGCATAGGTCGAAATCCAGTATCCGCCAGAAGCGGCATACGATCCCATGGATACAATCAATGGCTTGGCTTTTTTAGTGAGGATGATTTCCCGCTGGATAACTTCTGAGGCGCTGGCGCTACCACCGGGGCTGTTGACCCGCAGCACGACGGCTTTGACATCTGGATCCTGGCGTAAATCACGGAGTTGTTTGGCCAGCCGGTCGCCTCCGATCTGGTCTGAAGTGCCTGTCCCGTCAACAATTTCACCTTCGGCATACACCACGGCAATCAGATTCTTGGACTCTTTGGCAATGCCCAGAGACTCGCGTGAGACTTTGGCATATGCCGCAAGGCTGATTTGGCGGAAGGTGGTGTCTTTGTCAGGCGTGTTGGTGAGTTTCTTGAGGTCAGTGACGATTTCGTCAAAATACACCACTTTATCAACCAGTTTTTGTTGTTTGGCCTGTTCACCGATCAAGAGCGCCTGTTCATCGGCAATTTTCTGAAGATCCGCCACCGGAATATTACGGCTTTTCCCAACCGCCGCCAGGAATTCGTTCCAGTTATCGCCAAGTAAATTTTCGAGTTGCTCGCGATTTTCCGGACTCATTTTATTTAAAAGGTAAGGCTCAACGGCTGATTTGTATTTTCCAACCCGGGTGACCTGAACGCCGATTCCATACTTTTTGAAAGCGTCGGCCAGAAACATCGGCTGTGAGGCAAACCCATTCATTTCGACGGCGCCAAACGGGTTGAGGGCGATGGTATTGGCAACTGAGGCCAGGTAGTATTCCTGCTCGCCAATTCCCATGTCATAGAAAGTAATGGTTTTCCCGGCGGCGCGGAATCGTTCGAGTGCTTCACGAACTTCCTTGAGCGCGGCAAATCCAGAACCGTATCCTTCGGCTTGTAAGTTGCCGTAGAGATAGAGTCCAACAATGCGCTTGTCTTTAGCTGCTTTATCCAACGTGTCGAGCACCGTGCTCAATGAAATACTTTTGGTTCGGCTCCCAAAGGCTGCATCCTGGAATGCTTTGATTGGATCGGCATCTGGTGCGGCATCTGAAATATTGGTCGAAAGATTAAAGACCAGAACTGCTTTGTCATCCACTTTCGGCTCGGGTTTGCCGCCTGTGCTGCTGATGATACTCCCGATCAAGAAAATCACGACCACCAGGGCCAGCAGACTAAAGAGCACCAGCCCGGTGAGACTCGCAAATACCTGCTTTAGAAAATCACGCATGTTGAAACTTCCTCATTTTCCAAAAGGTCAGTGATAGAAGCGAGAGAAACCTCGCTTTGATTCGTGTCATGGGTTACACGGTTGTTGTCAACGGGTCAACCAGAGTCTCCCAAAAACAAGTGAACGTGGGTAATGTTTGGCATTTTTGTATGCGACGGGATTTCCCCATACGTTCAGAACTGCGGTTTCGGTTGACCTTTCCTGGAAACCTGTACCTGTGCCTGACCTTTTTAAGAGCGAGGAGTGAGTGGTCAATCAATTTGAGGTGGTAAGTACTTTGCCGAAAATTTCCAGACATTTTAACCACGGAAAGCACGGAAAACACGGAAAAAAATCAAGCACTTACCAAATCCAATATCTCAGGAAAC
>DAOQNB010000398.1:0-6018 GCA_035335845.1 Acidobacteriota bacterium
AAAAATCACTTTTGTCCCCGCATTTCCGACGACATCTGGGTGATAGTCCGCCAGCCCCTGACTGGCAACAATGACAGCCACCCCGAATTTACGACCTTCTTTCATGATTTTTGGCAACGTGATGTCTTTGGCGAGGCGATGCGCTTCATCCAGGACAATCGCCAACCGTAGATGTTTTGATTCACCCCAGTGAAACATCTCACGGTAAATCTTACGGAGCAAAAATGCCCCAGCGGCCAGTTGCAGGGTTTCAAGTCGCAAGTGATGCAGATCAACGACAAGTCCACGTCCCAACCAGGTTTGAAAGTCAGTGGTTAAGTCCCGAATATTTTGAAACAACCCAAACTCAAGCAGCGGACGACACCGGGCGAGGACATTTTTCAGTCCCCGGCTGTTCTCACACACTTCGATGGTTTTAGCCAGTTCTTCAATCCGTGGTAGCCGCTCAGGAGTGCCAGATCCGATCCCAACGCTCAGATAGCACTGGATCAGGGCTTCATAGACAACATCGCGCTGGATGTCGCCCAGTTCACAGACATATTGAATAATTTCAGCGACCTCAAAGCAGTTTGTTTTCCAGGCTGTTCCACGCAGGGTTTCCAGATCGATTTCAAACGGAGAAAAAGGCAATCCCCGACTGGCATCAAACACAGTCGGCGCCGCAATTTGGCCATAGGGAGAATGTGGCTCACCAAACTGTCCATGAAAATCAACCACCAGTGCCGGCAACCCCTGTTTGGCGAGTTCGGTTAACAGCCGGGTCACCGTCACTGATTTCCCCTGACCCGGAATGCCAAGAATAAATAAATGGGGACTCCCTTTGACACTGGCCTTCCACTGCAAGGTGTCCTGATCACCAACGATTTCCCCGAGTTCAACCACCACCGGGTCAGGTGGAATGCGGTTTTCGGGTGTTTCAAGTTGGGTCTCTTTTGGAATCAGCGGTCGAGTCGCCAGTGGCGGCAATGGAGTGGTAGGGCGGCCAGGCTCATCACTGGCCTCAATCTGTTCTTGGGCCAGATCGGAAACCAGTGGGGAGATGGGAAATGACACCAATTCAGGTGATGTCGCCGCACAGTGAGCTTCGGTCTGATCCGAATCTGTCTCCGGAACGCTCTGTCTGGCCGTAACCAGCGGAACCGGTGTCATATCAAAGAGCTTTGGCTGGGCAGGGACTGATTGGGCATTTGAAGCCACCCTGAGGTCAGTCCCAGCCAGATCCTGGGCGCATAAAAAGTAAATCTGACACTCCTTGAGGGTAACCGGTTTTTGAGGATGTCCAAAAAGATTGACGATATAGCCTCGTCGTTCAATTTTGACATCGGGAATACCGGCTTCGAGTTTTCCAATACCTTCTTCAAGTTCATGGAGGCGTGCCTCATTGCGAATGAGCCCATAGCGCCAGGACCGGCGCAAGTAAAACCGGAGAATGGCAACCAGCCGTGACCGTTGAAGGATATGGTCGAGTCGTTCCGGATTCCGCCGGAAAAACAGATCCTTAAAGACCTGTTCCGTGACTTCAATCTGATCCACAATCCGGTTCATGAGTTCCTGGGAATTGGGTGTGGGCAGGGTTGATCGGTATTTTACTTCGATAAATGTGGCTTCAAACCGACGGCTTCGGAAGCGAATTCGAACCAGGTCACACCGTGCCCGCTGGTTCTCACCAGGGCGTTGCCGATCCCGAGTGCCAAATAATTCTGGATGAGCATCTACTGGAATTAAAATGGAATCCTGAAGTTCCTCTTTGTGACGCAAAAAGGCAGCGACGACCCCGAGGCTGGCGGCTTCGTTGGCCCGAGAGTCATCCCCGATGACCCTGAGCGCAAGCCGACCAGAGATCGTTTTTAAATGATCAAGCACCGTAATGACGTTGGTTTCAACCGCCGCAAACCCCATATCGTTCATGGCGCGGTCCAAAATTTCCTGAACCTCTTCGTGGTGAGCTGTGGTGACCAGCATCCGATGGCCGAGCCCTTCGAGAAATTCTGGAGCATAGTCGAGTAAATACCGGCGGGTTCCAGTTTGATCAGTTGATGCGTGCGGCGTATCAAAAAATTCCACGCCGAAGAACCGGTCAAGCGTCACCACCCAGTCTGAAATATCATGAATCTGGTCAGTTAACTGGTGTTCCTGGTCGCTGAAAGACAGCACAACGGCAGGCAATAAGTGCCCCGCCGATGGGTTCCGAAACCGGGAAATAGCTTTTAAATACGCCGTCTGACTTTCGATCAGGGCGCTGGTATACATCTGAACCGGATGCCTGGTCAGTCTTATTTCTGGGAGAAAGCTTAACCGGTGAACCCAGCGGGAAGACGGCCCATTCTTTTCAAAATAGGGCAAAAACCGGACCAGCAATCCATAAAAGGACGCACTGTCTTCATATTCGGATGGCGGAAACAGCGTGATTTGCGGGATCAACTGATCAATGGCAATCGAAAGGTTGACATCCCCACCGGGCACCTGGCAAACCTGGTCAATTGGGCGGATGGCGATGCTAAACAATGGATTGAGATGGCTGCGATGCCCTCGTGGCTGGGATTCATAATAGTCACTCTGAAGCTGGGTTAAGGCTTCAAGTTTGACTGGTAGTGGCGGATGAGCGTGGGCAATGACCTCCAGATGCGGACGACTGGCTGGTAGATCGGCTTCTGCTGCCTGTTCATTTTGATCAACCGCGTAAAATTCACGCAGGGCTTCAGCTAAAAACCCTCCGGAGCCAGGGTTAATGGCATTTACCCGGAGTTTTTTCAAATAAGGATGAACACCTAGATAGGCGTTTAATTCTGCCGCAATGCGTTTGGGAGGAAGATCTGAAAGTGAAGCTTCGTCTTCTTGAAATCCAACCATGCGGGCAATTTGCGCCGCCTGTCGCCCTGGATCCGGAATCCCAACTGGAAGGGCCAGGGCCCAGAAAAAATGCAGGTTTTGGGCAAACAAATATATTTCGCCACCTGGGTTTAAAACAAAGGCCGGCCAGTTTAACGGGGTGACACGCTCAATCAGCGCGAGATCAATCTGGCGCTGGCGTTCACGCGGTATTTTCAGTTTCCCCAGTTCTTTTTCCCAGTGACCAAGCAAGTCAACATAAGCGGCATACCACACGACCCGCATCGGGTGCGTCGGTTGCACCAGCACAGCGGTTTCAGTTTCCTGATTGTTATTTATTTCGAGAAAAATGGTATCGAGTCGCAGTGCCAGCCAGAGGATTTCTGGCGTGTCACACTGGGTTAAGACTTCACGGTACGCTTTGGCGTAAGACCGGGCGCGTTCTGAGAGATCAGATGTCCAATCTGCTGTTTCGATCAGTCCACGGGATTCCTGTTTTTGGAGCAACCGGAACAACTCTTTGCGACGTGAAAGCAGGGTTGCCCCCAGGTCAGTTTGCCACAGGGGCGACAAATCCACCGGAGTCAATAACCTTCCCGCGTCAAGGGTTTCGGCCAGGTCCAGGTGGGCGGTATAGCACCCACCTTCCTCAGGGTGTTGAATCGTTCGGTGCTCGATTTTGCGAAGCACCGGGCTGATTTCAACCCGACAATTCCGCTGTCCGTTTAAGGTAATTGAGAAGTAGGTTTCATCCGCTTCCCACTGGCCAGGGGCTTCGTGCAGCGCTTCAATTTTGAGTTCAGCCAGCACTTTGAGCCGGCCAAAGGGCAGAGTCTGGACCGCATCGCGTTTTTGTCGGGTCTCAGCCAGTGGGGACTGCACCGCTTCTTCATCAAACCAGAACTCCGTGCTGATGCCTTCGATAATTCTTGAATCGGCGCCTGCCAGCGGATTTCCATGTTCATCCAGCCCGGTCACTCGAATTTGAACCACACGTGCCGGATAGGTTTCCGGGTCGAAATCAAGCTTGATACTTGCCCGACGTGTTTTGGCTGAAACTTTGGTCGAGATTGTTTCTGCGGCCAGGGCTTCTTCAGAGAACTCTTCGCGGCTGGGAATCACCTCGACCTGCCAGTTTTTCAAATTGCTCGGAGTTTGCGGTGAGCAGGTCCATTTGACGGTGACTTTTGATTTTGGCCCGATGCCGATGGTGGGTTGGGTACCAGGGCCACCAGGTTGTTGCAACCCGGTCCAGGAGCAAATTTTTCCATCTCGATCCAGAAATGGCTCCAGCGTGATGGCTTCAAGATCAGTCAGGCCAGTCTGCTCAAAAACCCACTGGTCAAAGGTGAGGATGCCACGACCCGCCGGTTGGGAAAGCTCCTGAAGCCAGCCCCTGGAATTCCGCAACCGCCGGCCTTTGAAAAAAGAAAGAAGTTTGGTGGAGACCGTTCCAGGTTTGAGATGCAGTTTTTCCAGGCGTTCTTCGGGAGAGGCTTGGGCTCTGGCTGGCCGGGCCAACTCCTGAACCGACCGCAGATTTCGTTCCAGCCGGTTCACAATATCTTCAATCGCTGGTCCGGCATCCGGAATCAAGCCCAACCGCCAGAGTTCACAGCCGGCTTCAGCCGGTGAGGTTGCCTGCTGCAGGGCACTGACAAAGTCCGCCCAGTGCTCAGGGGCTGGTCGTAAAGCAATTCGAAACGTCTGCTTGAGCTGGCGATAGAGTTCCTTGAAATCGTCTGGCAGCTTCCCAACCAGGGTCTCGGTGGTTTGTTTGAAAAATTTTGTTAAATCAAACGCTGCAAACGAATTGGTGAGCGAACTGGCTGCCGCATCTACCACGCCTGAAGGAATAATCAGACAGAGCCGAAGTTCTTTTCGGTTCCGAATCTCAATGGCACGTTCCGGTAAAATCACCAGTTCGTGACCCACACTGGCTGAATCCAGCACATAGGCTGACATGTCCCCAGATTTCAACTGCTGTCTGAGTTGATGACAAAGTTCAAAGGCATCTTCCTGGTTGAGAAAATCAACCCGCAGGCAGTGGCCTCTGGCCGCCTGGGACAATTCCTGGGCCAGTGTTCGGGCCAGTTCTAACAGCAAAGCCGGGTCAAATCTCATCGGGTTCCCTCCTGAGCCAGCGGTGCCCGTAAATATTGAGCGTTAAAATCATCAGACAGGGCTTCAAAAAAGCCCATCATGCGCAATCGGCGTTTCAATGCTTCAAGATTTTTCAGGGCAGCCTGCCGGTTTTGGGCAGTATCGAGAAACGTTGGTGGCCGATCAACCAGGATTCCAAACCGAAGTTCTAAAAACTGCAAAAATTCTCGAAGCGGGAGTCGTGGTCGAAGCCGGGCGGCGTCCAAATTTCCATCCGGCGTTTCAATAAACGCCAGATTGACCAGGGCTGCCAGCAGGTCGTCACTCATGGCATAGCGCCAGTTGCGGCGGCCTTTGAGGTTTCCAGCCAGGAAGCCATATGACTTGCGCAACCCACCGACATTTGAGAGCCATTTGGTATAGCTTTCCAGACCTCCTTTCATTTGAGCAACTGACAGTAATTCAACCACAACTGGCATGGTATTTCCTTCAAACTGGTCATCAAGGAAGCTAAAATACTTTTCTATCTCTCCTTGCTCAACTTCATTGGTACAGGCGGCTGCGGATTCAGTCCGTATTTTTCGGATTTCCGCCCTGGCATCCGCCCGAATATCAGGTTCATTAAAGAGTTTGACCAGCTTCTTCAAGTACTCTGGCGTTTCAATTTCTTTTTGATTGCTGTCCAAGAGTTTCCGTCTCAAATATGAATTTTCCTGTACAAACCGATCTGTGGTTCGCAGTTGTAGTGAGCTTTTAAAAAAAGCGCCAAGTTCTTCCAAATGATTTTCAACACAAGCAACAGATATCAAATCACTTGTATCTCCACGATCCCGCGTAAAGTCGGTGTAGATTTCTGGAAGTGATATCATTTGAAGGTTGGTCATTGCGGCTGGTAATTCACCCGTTTGAACCAGTTCATTCACGGCATATACCATTTTGACGGTATAAGTAAACAATTCAAAATTGATCAAAGCCAGGAGCGAACGTGTCAGGGCAAGGATTGGAACTTTTGTTGCATATTGCATGACATATTGGAGAAGATCCTTCCCAAAATTTTCAGCCTGCCAGGGTAAGGCGGGACCAAAT
>DAOQNB010000399.1:0-6014 GCA_035335845.1 Acidobacteriota bacterium
ATTCTTCATTCTTCATTCCCCAATTTCTCCAATTGCTAATCTTGAAAAAAACTATATGGACATCATTTTTGATACAGCCCAGATTCAGGATACGCTCCCACATCGCTACCCATTCCTGCTGGTGGATCGGATCATCGAACTTGATCCAGGAAAGCGCGTCGTTGGCTTGAAAAATGTCACCATCAACGAACCTTTTTTCCAGGGGCATTTCCCTGGGCTGCCGGTCATGCCGGGGGTTTTGATTATTGAAGCCATGGCTCAAACCGGCGGAATGCTCATGCTGGGGTCAGTCAATGATCCACAGTCTAAAATTCTGCTCTTTACCGGCATTGATGAAGCTAAATTCCGACGCCCGGTTGTTCCGGGAGATACACTCAGGATTGAAATGACCTTGCTGCGCTTTAAAGGGAAGGTCTGCAAGCTCCAGGGGCGGGTGTTTGTTGAAGATAAACTGGCAGCAGAGGCAGAAATCACCTCAGTTCTGGTTGATCGGAGCACACTGCGAAAGCAATCGCCCGTCTCAGCCAAAGAAACAGAAACCCCAGCCTGAGTTGGGACATGTGCTGAGGAAACAAGCCCTTCGGAGCGTCAGGTACCAAAAAGACCTGCACTTCATTCATAATTTACAAATTCTAAGGATTTTGCATGGCAATTCATCCAACTGCAATCATCAGTCCACGCGCTGAGATCGGCAATGGCGTCTCAATTGGCCCTTTTGCTGTGATTGGTGCTGACGTGGTCATTGCCGATGACGTTGAAATTGGCTCTCACGCCGTTGTCGAAGGCCCAACCCATATTGGGAGTGGGACTCGCATTTACCCATTTGCTTCGATTGGTCAAGAACCACAGGATTTGAAGTACAAAGGCGAACGAACGGAACTCATCATTGGCGAACGCAATCAAATCCGTGAATTTGCCACACTCCACCGGGGAACAGTCGGCGGCGGCGGAGTTACCCGTATCGGAGATGATAATTTACTGATGGTACAATCACATGTCGCCCACGATTGTACGGTCGGAAATCACGTCATTTTTGCCAATGGTGCCTCACTGGCCGGGCATGTCACGGTACACGACCGGGCGACACTCGGCGCCTATGTTGGTGTTCATCAATTTTGTCGGGTGGGACAGTATGCGTTCCTTGGGGCGTACTCTGTCGTGGTAAAAGACGCGCTTCCGTATGCCCGTTCGGCAGGAAATCATGCCAAATGTTATGGCCCGAACAGCATCGGGCTTCGCCGCGCCGGGTTTTCAACTGAAGATTTGCGAACCATTGAGCGCATCTTTCGCTTATTGCTCAATTCAAAACTTAACACCACTCAGGCCATTGAAGCGATTGGGCAAGAACTGGCTGACAATCCTATTGCCTGTAGCATGGTCGAGTTTATCCAGACAGCCCAGCGCGGGGTTACAAAGTAGTCAGCAGTCAAATGTTGGGATTTTGAAGTGTCTGTTAAGTGTATTTGGTTCTATTTGAGTCAGTTATGAACAATTTTTTTCAATAATCCCAGGGATTCAACGATCTGGGTTTTATCTACTGACTGATGGACTACTGACTACTGACTCATCAACGACTGATGGTTCTCATTTCTCAGAATCCTTGAGCAGTTCCACCGCCGCACTAATTGGAACGCCTAAGCTGGCCTGGATGCGTTCCTGCTCATCAAGCATCACCTGGGCATTAATTCCCACGACTTTTCCAAAACTATTAAAGATTGGACTCCCTGAGCCACCTTCCGTTGTCTGAGCATCATGGACAATGCGCCCGGTAATAAACTGAGTGATATGGCCTTGAGAAACTTTCGGGTATATATAACCACGATTTGAGAGTTCGGCAGCCAGATCGCTAAACGTCATTCGTTTGCGCAGTTCGTCTTTCAGGCGTTCATCAGGGAGCGCTTCACGAATTCCTTCCACCCCCGTCGGATATCCCAACAGCACAATCCCCTGACCAGTCATGTTTTTGGTCTCTTCTGAAGTTTCAAGTGGCAATTGTGGAATGGCGGCATCGCCTTGAATAAAGCTACACAGCGCCACATCATTTTCAGAGGAAATTTGCAAAACTTTGAGCGCAAATGGGGATTTAATCCCTGGAAAATAAGCATTTAACCCTTTGATCTCAGGTTTCCCACCAAGGCTATTGATCAAAATACTGTCGGTCGGGTCATTAAACCAGGGTTGGGCAATGTGCCGATTGGTCACCAGTTTCCCTTCGGCAACCACAAACCCGGTACCGGTAAATTGCTCATAATAAATATCGCCGGTTCCATCAAAACTTACCTGCAGACTTCCATCTGCTGCCAGCGGTGTGCTCTGGTTGAAACTATTGTCAATAAAGCGTAATGGCTTATTGGTCTGGCGATTGGTAAATGAATAGGTCCCCTCGATCAAGCACACCCCAGGTCCATAAGCCTGGGCAATGTTTTGTCCGGAGTTAAGGACGTTCTTGAGTGAGTCAACTTCCTGGCGGAGCGCTTCATTTTTGGTCAGCAAATCTTCCAGTTGACTCTCCGCCGCCCGGCTCAGGTTGGAAAAGCGGTCTAAAATCTCGTAGTAGCGCATCACGCCAACAAACACAATCCCGGTGGAAACCAGGATGCACAGCGGGATCACCAGCGACAGGATAATGGCAAAAACCCGTGCCCAGGGGGGAATTTCAGCATAGAGCGCGATGATTAATTCTTTTGCAAACCGCGATGCCGTGCGTGGGTGAATCCGCCCGCCCATATCAACTTCAGGAAACTGCAGGTGGGCATTGCGAACGCCGGTTTTGGTTTCTTCGATTTCTTGAACCACGTGGACCAGAAGTTCCGTCGGCAGGTGCAGTTCAGATGTTTTGACGGCTTGCAGCGACAACAAGTCCCCATCTGACAGAGGGATCGGCCCATCATTCGTTATAGTGGGTTTGCGATTGACAAGGAGGGAGTAATGCTCGGGGTCACGGAAGAAGAGGTCGAAATTGTGTTTTTGCCGATAAATCTCAGCCACAATCAGACGTCTCGGGATGTCCCCATTGTGAACCGCCGGAATATTCAACGGCAAATCACAACCTTCGTCAGGACCGAGGGTAATTGCTTCTTGATCAAAAATTAACGTTTTACCACGTTCTTCACCGGAGAGGTGAACAACCATCAGGCTCGCCATGACGGAACTTCAAAACCTTGCTCAAAAACAACTTTGAATAACTGCGTGAAAAAATTGGATGAAGGAAATCAGATACCGCAACGACACACTATACTGATTCACTCCAAACATCACAAGGGAAAGATCACCTGGAAATTTTAGAATGAAGAATGAAGAATCTCACCTTGTCACCCTCGCACCCTGTCATCCTGTCACTGATCTTAGCGTCTTCCAATCCCCAAATACCGGAAGCCATGCTTTCGAACCAGCCTGGCGTCATACATGTTGCGCAGATCAGCAATGGCCGGAGTCCGCATGGCTTCTTTCAAACGATCAAGCTCCAGTTTGCGGTAAATGTTCCACTCGGTGGCAAAGATCAACACATCACATCCAGCCGCTGTCTCATAGGGGTCTTCAAAAAACTCAGCCTGGGTAAGGCAGGTTCGCGCTTCTTGATTGGCAACCGGATCAGTTGCCCGGAGTTGGACTCCAAGCTTGATCAGTTCTGAAGCAACCCACATCGCGGGGGATTCGCGCAAATCACTGGTTTCAGGTTTGAAGGTCAATCCAAGAATGCCCGCCACTTTTCCATCAACCTCCCGGCCAAGCAATTCCAATACTTTGTCGAGTGCCACCCCGTGTTGCCGCTCATTGACTTCAACCACTGATTTGACGATTTTCAAGTCATACCCAGCCGAGTTGGCAAGGTGGACCAGTGCCCGGGTATCTTTTGGAAAACAGGAGCCACCAAATCCCGGCCCTGGGTACAAAAACTTGTTGCCAATGCGACTGTCAAGCCCCATCCCACGTGCCACATCCTGTACATCGCATCCCAACACATCGCACAAATTTGCCATCTCATTGATAAATGAAATCTTGGTGGCGAGAAATGCGTTCGAGGCATATTTGATCAACTCAGCCGTTTCCAGCGAAGTCACCACCATTGGCACACCCACCTGGGTCAATGGACTGTAAATATCTTGCAGGATGGCAATTGCTTCTGAATCCTGACATCCAACAACAACCCGCTCTGGGCGTAAAAAGTCATTGATGGCATCTCCCTCGCGTAAAAACTCAGGGTTCGAAGCCACACTAAAGCGATGCTCACCTGAGGCATGTTCCTCGATTACCCGCCGGATAAACTGACCAGTTCCGGTTGGGACCGTGCTTTTGGTCACAATGACTTTGTACCCGTTGAGCGCAGGTGCAATCTGGAGCGCCACCTGCTCAACCTGTGATAAATCAGGACTTCCATCTGATTTGGGTGGTGTTCCAACCGCAATAAACACCACCAGCGCTCGTTCGACAGCTGCACGCAGATTGGTAGTAAATTGAATCCGGCCAGCACGTAGATTTTTCTCAATCAATTCGTGAAGCCCTGGTTCATAAATCGGTATTTGACCTTCATTCAAGCCAGCAATTTTCGCCTCATCAATGTCCACACAGGTGACCTTGACGCCAAATTCAGCAAAACATGCGCCGGTTACCAAACCAACATAGCCTGTTCCAACAATTGCAATATTCATAAGTCGCGAAGAAAGTCCAAATTTGGGGTACAGCGGCTTGATGCCGCGTTGATCCTGGGCCAGCCAGTTTTACAGCGGAATACAGTTATGAACATATATTCCATAGGAAGTTGCAAATGTATGAGTATCATCCACTTCCATCGAATAGACTGTCGTTGACGCTGTACAGGTTACCAACCCTTTGATGGGGATTGTGGCCACAGTCCCCTGCCAGTACAATGGGACACGATCTCCCTGTTTCAAGCTGGCAGCCGGGCGGACGACAAGCTGGTCACCTTCAAAAACAATCATGGGGTGCTGATCGGTCACGGTTATCCGGCGATTGTCATTGGTGACCACATAGATCAATTTCCCCTCATATGGACGACGGAACAAGTACCGAACTGGCTTCCAGACGGCTTGTTGTTCAGCCATATCAATTGCCAGTGCATACAGATAGGGCTTGTAAATGACATCAGTTCGACCACCAGCTTGAAAATGCCTGGTTCGATGCAACGTCATTTGTTCAGCAAACAACACCGAAAACGACAACACTCGATGAACACCGGTTTCGGCCTGAACCGTTACGGTTTCATCGCCAATCAGGCAATGACCGTTGGTCTCAAACTGGTCTGCATACATGTTGTTTTCCATAGGGGAGTGACTGATTGTGGAATGGTTGGTTGGGCAAAGAAGGGCGATACTGACAAACCACGGAAGCGATGTCAACAGAGGATCCAGTGTGAAATGGCTTGAACCAAAAAGCGTTGACTGGTATCTTGGCGGGTCATTTTCCAACCTTAATTTATTTCTATTCTTTCAGGAATCATACTTATGGCCAATCGCCTTACTTTGGAAATTGTTACCCCCGACCGATTACTGCTCCATAAAGAAGCGGATGAAATCACCGTTCCCGGCCTGAATGGGGAAATGGGCATCCTGCCTGGGCATACCCCCTTGATCTCCCAATTGAGTGTGGCCGGACTGGTCACCTACCGCAACGGAAGCGAACAAGGGCTGGCTTTTGTCAGCCAGGGATTTGCTGAAGTAATGCCCGACCGTGTTACGATTTTGGCAGAACGAGCGCAACTCCCTGAAGAAATTGATCTTGCCAAGGCGAAAGCGGCACTCCAGGATGCTGAACGTGTACTCAAGAGCGCCGAAAAAGATGCCAGTATCAATATTGAAAGTGCCCTCGCCGCACTCGACAGTGCCATTGTCCAGGTCCAGGTTGCCGAACGCACCAAACGCTAACTAAATAGTCAGTACCACCTGCGTCAGCGGGTGGGGATTTATTTTATTCCCACCCGCTGACGCAGGTGGTACTGACGCTTCATTCCCTCAGCTTTTCCACTAGCTCGGCCTGACTCATCGTCGCCGTCCCCC
>DAOQNB010000400.1:0-6013 GCA_035335845.1 Acidobacteriota bacterium
AGCCCTCAGCCCTTAGCCCCTAGCCCCCAGCCCCAGATTTCTAGCCCTCAGCCCTCAGCCCCTAGCCCTCGGTTTTACAAAACCGGCGACCTCGTCCGTTACCGACCCGATGGCGTGCTGGAGTTTCTGGGGCGAACTGATTTACAGGTGAAAATTCGCGGCTACCGGATTGAACTTGGCGAAGTCGAAGCCGCCCTCCGTCAGCATCCAGCCGTAAGAGAAGCCGTCGTCATTGCCCGCGAAGACCTCCCCGGTGACCGCCGGCTGGTGGCCTATGTCACGCTTCACCCAGATACTTCCCAACCTGACGTCTTCAGCCCGACGTCTTCAGCCCGACGTCTTCAGCCCGACGTCTTCAGCCCGACGTCTTCAGCCCTACAGGATTTTCTCAAATCCAAACTCCCCGACTTTATGCAACCGGCGGCGATTGTGGTGCTTGACAAGCTTCCGCTGGCAGCCCAGGGGAAAGTGGCACTCAAGGCCCTCCCGGCGCCTGAGTATGGAGCGATGGGTCCGGCATCAGCGCATACTATTCCGACCACGCCAACCGAAGAACTGATTGCCCAAATCTGGGCGGAAGTTCTGGGCCGTGATAGCGTGCCGATTGACGCTGGTTTTTTTGAACTGGGAGGCCATTCGCTGCTGGCGGTGCGGGTTCTGGCCCGGATGCGCGACGCGTTTCAGGTTGAACTCCCGCTCCGGCGGCTGTTTGAAGTCCAAACGGTGACCGGCATTGCCGCCGTGATTGACGAACTGGTCGCCCAGCACCGCCGGGGTGAACCACTCAACCAGCGAGTACCGCCGCCGCTGGTGGCCGGGCCTCGACCCGATCAGCTTCCGCTTTCATTTTCACAGGAACGGTTCTGGTTTCTGGATCAACTTGAACCAGGAAACACTTTTTATCTGGTCCCGGCGGCGCTGCACCTCCGAGGTGAGCTGTCACTTCCGGCTCTGGAGCGGGCTTTTCAGGAAGTCGCTCGCCGTCACGAAGATCTCCGCACCGTGTTTCGGATTGTTGATTCCCAGCCAGCTCAGGTCATTTTCCCGGAATGGCCGTGGGGGGAAATTGTTCGGTTTGAATCGGTTTCGGACCGTGAAACAGCAATTCGGAGCGTCCGGGCTGATATCAAACGCCCGTTTGATCTGGCAAACGGTCCAATGCTGCGGGTGAAAGTCCTTCAGTTTACGCCGCAGGACTGGATCCTGCTGATTGTGCTGCATCACACCGTGGCGGACGGATGGTCGCTCAACGTTTTGACCCGCGAAGTCGCCCAGTTGTATTCGGCATTTGTTCGTGAGGAGCAGAAAAACCTGCCGCCGTTACCGGTGCAATATGCCGATTATGCGCTCTGGCAACGCAACTGGTTTTCGGGCGAGGTGCTCCAGGATCAGCTTTCATTCTGGACCAAAACCCTGGGCAATGCGGCGAAAGTGCTTGAATTGCCGACGGATTTTCCACGTCCGGCGATTCAGGAATACCGTGGCGCCAACCAGCGAATTGAATTTCCTCCCGAGCTGACTCAAGCCTTACGGGCGCTCAGCCGCCGGGAAGGCGTCACCCTGTTTATGACGCTTCTGGCAGGGTTCCACCTGTTGTTGCATCGCTATGCCGGGCAGGAAGATGTTCTGATTGGAACTCCGGTGGCAGGCCGCAACCGGCGCGAAATCGAAGGATTGATTGGAGTTTTTGTCAATATTCTCGTGCTGCACGCACGACTGTCCGCTGATCTTTCATTTCGAGACCTGCTCAAACAGGTTCGGGAAACAACGCTTGATGCCTTTGCCCATCAGGATTTGCCGTTTGAACAACTGCTTGAGGCACTCCACCTGCCCCGTGATTTGAGCCGCAGCCCGCTCTTCCAGGTGTTTTTCGTCTATCAAAACGCCTTCACACCGTTGAATTTAAATCTCAAGCTAGGCGAATTGGAGCTGATTCCCTTCCGCAATTCAGGCGATGTGATTTCTGGTGTTTCGCGCTATGACCTGTCGCTGTTTGTCGTGGAAACCCGTGATTCAGTTCGGTTTGTGTTTCAGTACAGTACAGCGCTCTTTCAAGCGGAAACCATCCAGCGGATGATGGGGCATTTTCAAACCCTGTTTGAAAGTGTGGTGGCCAACCCCACGGCGCCAGTTTCTGAATTAAACCTGCTCACAGCCGCCGAACGGGAACAATTACTGGTTCAATGGAATGCAACCCAGGCTGAATATCCAGCCCATTTGTGCCTGCATCAGCTTGTTGAGCAACAGGTTGAACAAACTCCGGATGCCATTGCCGTGCGCTTTGGCACCCAACAATTGACCTATCGCGAACTCAACCTCCGGGCTGAAATTCTGGCGGCGGAACTTGGCCTCCAGGACATTGGACCAGGCGACCGGGTCGGAGTGTGTCTTGAGCGTGGGCTTGAAATGCTCGTGGCGGTGCTTGGTATCCTCAAGTCAGGGGCGGCGTATGTCCCGCTTGACCCGGCCTTTCCAACCGAACGGCTGGAATTGATCATTACCGATGCCCAACTGGCCGCAATTCTGACCCAATTTTCCGTAGTTGACCGTCTGCCAGTCATTGACACCCATTTGCTCTATGTTGATGACCTCGACTGGCGGCAGAATTCTGGAACCCGGAACCCGGAGCCCGAAAAACCAGGGTTCCGGGTTCCGGGTTCCGGGTTCCGGCTTTCTGAATCAACGATTTCTGATCAAATGAACATTCATGAGAGCAAGGATTTTCACGAGGGTTTTGAGGAACTATCAACTCTTTCCACCGTGGAACCCGGAACCCGGAACCCGGAACCCGGAACCCGGAACCCGGATTCTCCGGCCTACGTGATTTACACTTCCGGCTCGACCGGACGGCCCAAAGGCGTGGTGATTCCACATCGGGCGGTGGTCAATTTCCTATGCTCAATGCAGCGTCAGCCGGGATTGACTCCACAGGACCGATTGCTGGCCGTAACAACGCTCTCTTTTGATATTGCCGGGCTGGAACTCTTCCTCCCGCTGGTCACTGGCGCCTGTGTCGTCATTGCCTCGCAAGACGCCGTTCGGGATGGAATGCAACTGGCACAATTGCTTTCTGATGAGTCAATTACCGTGATGCAGGCGACTCCGGCCACCTGGAAATTGTTGCTTGAATCAGGCTGGAATCCGTCACACAAACTGAAAATCCTGTGTGGCGGCGAAGCCCTTTCACGGGACCTCGCCGACCAGTTGCTGGCTGGCGGTGGCGAAGTCTGGAATCTCTACGGCCCGACTGAAACCACCATCTGGTCAACACTGCTCAAAGTCGAACCTGGCACAGCGCCAGTTTCCATCGGACGGCCAATTGCCAACACCCAGGCATTCATTCTGGATGCCCACCAGCAACCAGTGCCAATCGGCGTGGTTGGCGAACTCTACCTTGGCGGAGACGGTGTCGCCCTTGGGTACTGGCAACGACCGGAACTCACGGCAGAGCGATTTAAAACCGGGTTCCGGGTTCCGGGTTCCGGGTTCCGGGTTTCTGACCAAGAAATAGCTCAGTCTTCTGAGATACAATCAGATAAAGTCCTCACAGTAGATTCAGAGGATTTGTCGAGATTTCAGGTAATGATATCCGGAACCCGGAACCCGGAACCCGGAACCCTGTATTCGACTGGGGATCTCGCCCGCTGGCGCCCAGATGGGACAATCGAGTTTCTGGGCCGCAATGATTTCCAGGTCAAGCTTCGCGGGTATCGGATCGAACTTGGTGAGATTGAGGCGGCATTGCGGCAGCTTCCGGTGGTAAAAGATGCGGTGGTTCTGGTGCGTGAAGATGTCCCCGGAAACAAGCGACTGGTGGCCTATGTTCTTTCGAGTCAGGAAAATGCGGCACCGGTCGAGCAGATTCAAACGGCGCTTCGAACGACATTGCCGGAATATATGATTCCGTCGGCGCTGGTCGTACTGGAGGCATTTCCGCTGACGCCCAACGGTAAAATTGATCGGCTGGCGTTTCCTGCTCCGGAACAATCCCAACCGGAAACTGACAACGAGCCAACCCGGCCCAAAAATCCAGTTGAAGAACGACTGGTTGCCCTCTGGTCACAGGTGCTCAATCGTGAAACCGTCGGTGTTGACGAAGATTTCTTTGAACTGGGCGGACATTCGCTGCTGGGAATGCAGCTTATGATTCGGATTCGGCAGGCGTTTCACATTGAATTGCCGCTCCGAAAACTTTTTGAACTGCCGACAATTGTGCAGCTTGCGGCTGAAATCATCGAAGTCCAGACGCAACAGACAGCACTGTCAGCGCTTCCGCCGTTGACACCAGCACCACGAACCGACGTGCTCCCGCTTTCATTTGCCCAGGAACGGCTCTGGTTTATTGATCAACTGCAACCTGGAAGCCCGCTCTATATCATTCCGGCGGTCACGCAACTCCAGGGCGACTTCCCACTGGCCAAACTCGAACAGGCATTCACCGAAATCATTCACCGACACGAAGTTTTACGCACCAC
Source organism: Acidobacteriota bacterium (assembly GCA_035335845.1). Lineage (GTDB taxonomy): Bacteria > Acidobacteriota > Blastocatellia > Chloracidobacteriales > Chloracidobacteriaceae > JACQXX01. The sequence continues at coordinate 4,476 of DAOQNB010000400.1, forward strand.
CTTTGCCGCCGTTGATGGCAAACCGGTACAAATCATCCAACCACCATCACCATTCCATTTCGAAATCCTGACCGCCAAACAACCAGAAGCTATCCGCCCAACCGTGGCGGAGTTTCTCCGGCGGCCTTTTGATCTCTCGACGGGACCACTGATTCGGGGAGCAGTTCTTTCAAAGGCAAGGGCTGAGGGCTTAGGGCTTGGGGCTGCAAACAGGGCCCAGAGCTCAGGGCTTGAGGCTGGGGATTTTCAATCATTGATGATTTCCAGTTCTCCCCCCTCAGCCCTTAGCCCTCAGCCCTTGCCTTCAGAATCCGGAACCCTGCTTTGTATTGCTGTTCACCACATCGTCTTTGATGGCTGGTCTATCGGGGTGCTTCAACGGGAACTGGCGGCGCTGCTTCCGGCGCTGCTTCAAGGATTGCCATCACCGCTCCCGCCGCTGGCGGTGCAATATGCGGATTTTGCGGCATGGCAGCGTCAGTGGCTGACCGAAGCCGTGCTGGCCAATGAACTGACTTTCTGGCAAAACCAGCTTGCCGATCTGCCGCCATTGCTTGAACTTCCAACCGACCGGCCACGACCAGCGGTGAAATCATTCCGGGGCGCGAAGTTCCGGTTTGAAATCCCTGAAACACTCGCACTGGCGCTCCGCGAAATCAACCGGAGTCAAAGTGCCACGTCGTTTATGGTGCTCCTGGCGGCATTCCAGACGTTGCTGGCACGCTACACGGGTCAATCGGACATTTTTGTCGGAACACCAGTTGCCAACCGAACTACTGTTGAAACCGAGAAACTGATTGGATTTTTTGTCAACACGCTGGTGCTTCGAACTGATTTCAGCGGTGATCCAACCTTCGGTGACGCTGTAAACCGGGTGAAACAGGTTGCGCTGGCGGCCTTTGCTCATCAGAACCTGCCGTTTGAGAAACTCGTCGAAGCCCTCCAACCGGAACGCAACTTGAGCCACACACCGCTCTTTCAGGTCGCCTTTGTCTATGGTCAGCAAGGTCCACAATTCGCCCGACGGCCACAAGCTTTTGAAGCAGTTGAAGTTCCGGTTGAAACCGCCAAATTTGACCTCACATTGAATCTGGTCGAAACTGGAAATCACTTCGCTGGAACGATTGAATACAGCCTGGATTTGTTTGACCAGCCGACGATGGCGCGCCTTGCCGGTCACTTCCTGGCATTGCTGGAAAGTGCCGCCGCTTCGCCTGATCTCCCGATTTCACAGCTTCCGCTCCTGACCGCAGCCGAACGTCAGGCATTTGAAGCCGCCTGGACCGCAGAACTCCCGCGTTTTGAGCAGGATCGGTGCCTCCACACCTGGTTTGCCGAACAGGCAGCCCGCACGCCCGATGCCATTGCGGTTTCGATTGGAAAAGAGCCGGATGGAAGCGGTTTCAAAATGCGGATGACCTACCGCAAGCTCAATGAACTTTCGGACCGGCTGGCGATTCATTTGCAATCGTTGGGAGTGAAACCGGAAACGCTGGTTGTGCTGTGCTGCGAACGCTCGCTGGATCTGGTGATTGGGA
>DAOQNB010000401.1:0-6010 GCA_035335845.1 Acidobacteriota bacterium
GACTGGTATCAGGACGATTTTGGAAATGTCCCGTCTTTTGTCGCAAAATACCGGTCAGACGTCACGGCTGCCAATGCTAAAGTTGTGTTTCTACCCTACGATTGGAATCTCAATCAGCCAAAGTAACCCATCAGAATCGGGTTCCGGGTTCTAAAAGCTATATATTCAAGAATGAGAAGGTTTAAATCATGAACTTAAAGAAAATGTCACTTTCAGGATTATCCGCACTGCTTGGTTTGACACTGCTGGCTGGGCCCGCCCTGGCATCTGGCGGTGGTGGTGGTGCCATCAGCCCGCCACGTCCGGGCGCAACTGATGCCTTTGCCCCGACCAAAGCCGTGCGCGCCACGGTGCTCAGTGTTGATACCGCAAAAAACACGGTCACCATCAAAGACCAGAAAAATCGCGAATTCACCCTCACCCTGACCAAAAAGACAAAATTCAAGGCCGAAGATGCCGCTGCTTTTGGCGGTCGCAAAGATTTGACGGTTTCCGATCTGGTGGCCAATGCCAGCGTCAAGGTCATGTATCAGGAACTTGATAAGATGGCCGTCGAAATTAAAGTGTTGAAACAGTAATGGGCATTGCTGGTGCTGCCCGGTTTCAGAAGAGAGGGAGGCGAGGCCGTGAATTGCCGTTTTTCCGCTCCCTCTTTCGGTACTGGTTTGTTCTACAGAAGGAAATGGTATGCCGCTTCTAAAATATTCTATTCGAAACAGATATCGTTCAATATTTCAACTTTTCGGTTTTTGCCTTGTGATTTTTGGGATGTCAGTTGCTGCTGTGGCCCAATCTTCGGGGCCGGCAATTTCAAATGTTTCAATTTCTAAAAATGCCAGTGGTCAGGTTCGGGCCAATGTCACCGGTTCCGGGTTTGTCAAAGGGGGGAGTACCGTTGAAATCAACGGGGTTGCCGCCCAAAAAACCAAAGCCCTAAAAAACGGAACGGCCAGTGATGGCAGCCCAACCCGGTTGAGAGCGACAGATGACCGACTGGCCGCGATCAACACCAGCGGCGACCAGACGGTTTTTCAGGTATTGAACACCGCTTCAGGTCAACGTTCCGAAGTTTTTGTCGCCAATGCGACCGCCCGTCCCCAGTTGACGCGCATTCAAGAAGCCGCTGGAAAAGCTGGAACCACCGTTACTACTGTCATCGAAGGTCGCAATCTGTATGGCGGCACCGTGACGGTCAGTGCCCAAGGGGTCACTGCTTCAGTGACCAGTTCAGTCAATCCAACACAACTCCCGGTGACTTTTGTAATTGCTCAGGATGCGGCAGTCGGAAAACATACCGTTACCGTCACCACCACGGCTGGAACTGCCCAAAGCGAAACCGTGAGTTTTACTGTCACGGCACCAGATGAAACCAAACCGGTCGTGAGCGGAATTGACCCGGCCAGTGGAATCCAGGGAGAAACCGTCAATGCCGTCATTAGCGGGTTTCGACTGGGCGGTGCGAGTGCTGTTTCGCTGAGCGGAAGTGGTGCCACGGTTGCTGTTTTGCCGGGCGGAACGGAAACCAGTTTTCCAGTGGCGATTACCATTCAGGATGCAGCGGCGCCTGGGGCTCGAACGTTGAGTGTGACGACGCCCAATGGTGTTTCCTCGGAAAATGTAACGTTTACCGTCACTGAAAAACCGGCACCGGGTCGCACGGTTGAACTGATCCAGTTTGGGAAAAGCCCGGATACCGGCCCGGACATTTATCACATGACCGAAGTTCCCGATGGCTCGTATGTCGTGACCCAGTATTCAACCCGGTCACTGGTGTTGCTCAATTCCACTGGCGGAGTTCGTCAGGTGCAGCGCAATTCCTTCCTGCTGGTTTCCTCAATTGCCTTTTATAGCACTGAAGTCGCCTATACGACCTGTGTGCCCACCATTCTGGCCTCCCGTTCCTTCCGGTCTTCTGATTTCGGTGCCGAAGGGATTGCGCCAGGGAATCTGGGTGGCGTTTCAAATCCACGGTATATGCTGGGTGTGGACGGTCTGGTTTCACGTACGTTCTTTTTGTCAAATGGCGGCACGGGGGAAATCCGGTTTATTGACCCCGATACCCGCTCCACGGGTCGGGTCATCGCACGGGGGTTTGGTCTCTCAACCACCGATGCCAACACCCGTGGGCTGGAACAACTGGCCTATAACAAAACGTCCCGGACAATTTTCGCCCTTGATTCTTCCCGTGGCGTGCTGGTGGCCGTTGACGAAGCGACTGGCAATCAACGGGTATTGCGCAATGGGTTTCAATATCCGTTCGGACTGGTTTTGATGCCAAATGGCAATTTGCTGGTTTCAGATCGTGGAAATGGAATGTTGACCGAAGTCACCCAAACCGGCCAACTGGTTGCGACTTATGACACCAAACAGGGTGCCGATGCACTTCGGGGGTTGTTTGTGAATTCACGCGGTGAAATTTTCCTGCTCGTTGATAAAACACAGACCATCTTTCGGATTCGATTCAACTAATTGACCACCGCACCCAGGGAATTCGAATTCTTTGGGTGCGGTTTTCTTTTTCAGGAAAGGCACTATGTCACTTCATCAACTCGCAAAGGCACTTTTTACAATTCTGACCGTGATGATGGTGAGCGGCGTCATCGGAACTGATTCAGTTTGGGCTCAGGCTGAAACCTTGCCCAAGGGAAGGGGAATTTTCTCAGTTTTCTACACCCGATCCGACACCGAAAAGCGGTTTGATTTTCTGGGAGACCGGGTGCGGGTGATTCCTCCCGCCGGTCCTGATTTTCGTGGTACGACCAAAACCAATTTGCTTTCATTTGATGTGGCCTATGGCATCACGGATCGTCTGGAAGCCCACGTCACCATTCCCTATGCCAACAGCGAACTGGCGAGCATTGGCCGTGACGGACGCGTGATCAAAGATCCGCCGGAGTTTTCACCTTCGGCCAGTGCGCTGAGCAATGTGCGGTTTGGTGTGCGCTATAACCTGGTCAATGAGCCGTTTTATTTGACGGCCAAATTTGATGTGAAGCTTCCAGCCAATTCAACTGACTTGCAGCGTGGTTTTGCCGGAACTACTTTGCCGATTGACGAAGGCCAGACCGACTTTGACATCACGGGGCAGATCAGCAAGAGCTTTATCGTCAAAGATCGGACGCTCCGGATTGGCGGCGAAGCTGGGATTCGATTGAGAAAAGCCCAAAAAGACGGGGCGATTGACGCCTTTACCAACGAAGTGCTCCCGATTGACCCAGCCAATGAGTTTATCTACAACTTCCAGGTCAATTATTCATTGTTCAGTCGGCTGTCACTCACACTGGCCGGAAATGGAATTGAGCAAGGAAATTATGACGTGCCGTTTCGCACGATTCGGGTTGGGGATGATGGGATTGTCAAAACGGTTGGTACGCAAGGTGCCCTTCCACCGGGGTTCAAACCGGATTTTGACCAGCAAACCGGACGTCGGATTTTTGCCGTCGGTCCGCTGGCGAATTTTTCAATCACCCCACGCACGATTGTGACTGGCGGTGTGTTATTTGCGGTTGATGGGCGCAATTACCCGGCTGGTCAGTTCTGGATTTTAGGAGTGAGTCGAGTGTTTTGAACATTTTACCTTTGACATTCGTACCCGCGTTTTCCACCACAAAATGTCAAAGGTATCTCCTCAATCTCTCGGGGCTCGATACCTGATTCCTCCAGGCACAAAAGGACCATTTCATGACCGCCGCTTTCGTTCGGGTACGAGCCCTGCTGGCTCTTTGCATTGTTTTCTGTTTGTCGACTGGACTTCACGTCCTGGCCCAGACGCCACCGCCAGTTCCTGCCACCCTCCCACCAGCCAAAATCGAGCAAATTGACGCCTTGTTTGCCCAGTGGAACAAGCCTGATTCGCCAGGATGTGCGCTGGCTGTGATCAAGGATGGTCAAATTGTCTACAAACGCGGCTATGGCATGGCTGATCTGGAACGCAATGTCCCCATTTCACCACACAGCGTGTTTGACGTTGGTTCGATGTCAAAACAATTTACCGCCGCCTGTATTTTGATTTTGGAACAGCAAGGGAAGCTCTCCGTCAACGATGACATTCGAAAATACATCTCCGAACTCCCCAAATACGACCCACCTGTCACGATCCGGCATCTCCTCCACCACACCAGCGGTATTCAGGACTATCTCCAGCTTATGATCCAGGCGGGGATGCGGTTGGAAAATGAATATTCCGAAGAAGATGTCCTGAAAATGATTCAATCGGTTCCCAAAACCGAGTTCGTTCCGGGTGAGCAGCACAAATACAGCAATTCCGGCTATTTCCTTCTTTCAGTGATTGTTGATCGTGCAACGGGTACTCCGCTCAGTGAATTTGCCGAGCAGCAAATCTTCAAACCATTAGGAATGACACAAACCCACATTCATGACGACTTTACCCGGATTGTCAAAAACCGGGCGATTGGGTATGCTCCGGTTCGGTCTGGAGGATTTCGACTTGAAATGTCGTTGTTGGATACCACAGGTGATGGTGGTGTGATGACAACGGTAGAAGATTTATTCCTCTGGGATCAAAATTTTTATCAGAGTAAACTGGTGAGTGGTCAGGATCTGATTACGCGTCTGATTACGCCAGGTGTTTTGAACTCCGGTCGAAAACTAGAGTATGCTTGTGGCATTATGGTTGGTGACTGGAAGGGGCATCAGATTATTCATCACAACGGCGCCTGGGCTGGGTATCGAGCGGAGATGATTCGATTTCCCGCTGATCGGCTGTCAGTGATCTGTCTGGCAAACCTTGGGTCAATCAATCCATCACGGCTGACACGTCAGGTGGCAGACCTTTTGCTTACAAACCAGGGGCAAAAGTAAGTTTCGAGGCGCATGAGGGAAGTGAACTTGAACAAAGAAGCACTTGGTTGGAATGAATCTTTTGAAACCAGCTTTCAGCCCTATGCCCAGCAAGGGATGATCGTTGGGCGGGTCTATTCCCAGGACCGACTTGGTTCGCTGATTTATACTGACACTGGCGAAGTGCACGCCGAAGTCAGTGGTCGGTTGCGATATCTGGCCGAAAGCCGGGCCGATTATCCAGCAGTTGGTGACTGGGTGGCCATGACGCCGCCAACCGCGACGTCACAGGCCCTCATTGAAGCTGTCCTGCCGCGCAAAAGTAAATTCTCCCGCAAAGTCGCTGGTGCCAAAACCGAAGAACAAATTGTCGTCGCCAACATTGACTGGATCTTTTTGGTTTCAGGATTGGACCAGGATTTCAATGTGCGTCGGATTGAACGATTTCTGACACTGGTTCGGGAAAGTGGTGCCCAGCCACTGATTGTCCTCAACAAAGCCGATAAATGTGCTGACCGTGACCAGCGCCTGCGTGAAGTTGGCGCCGTGGCCATCTGTGTTCCAATTGTGTGTATTTCCGCCAAACATGGCGCTGGACTCGGCGCGCTTGAGCCCTTTCTGAAGAAAGGCGAAACGATTTCGGTGTTAGGGTCCTCTGGGGTCGGCAAATCTACTCTGGTCAACCGCTTGCTTGGAAAAGAGCTTCAACGAACCCAGAATGTCCGCGATGGTGACGACCGTGGCAAACACACCACCCGCCGCCGTGAATTGATGATGCTTCCTTCGGGGGCAATTATGATTGACACGCCTGGCATGCGTGAATTGCAGTTGTGGGCCACAGGTGACGGCATCCGCGAGACCTTCGAAGATATCCAGACGATTGCCGAAGATTGCTATTTCCGTGATTGTCGCCACGAAAGCGAACCCTCATGTGCCGTACTGAGCGCGCTCCAAAATGGAACTCTTGATCCCAGCCGTTTTTCCAGTTATCGCCAGCTCCAAAGTGAAATTCAACTCCTGGAAGTTCGCCAAAACCACCGGGCGCAGGCGGTCGAACGCCAGCGCGTCAAACGACTGACCCAAATTCCAAAACAAAAGCGCAAAGGCTGGTAGGAAGAATGTGCTTGGTGCTTGGTGCTTGGTGCTTGGTGACTGGGAATCAATGCTTTCGAAGTAGAACCAAGAACCAAGAACCAAGAACCAAGAACCA
>DAOQNB010000402.1:0-6005 GCA_035335845.1 Acidobacteriota bacterium
TTCCGGGTTCCGGGTTCCGGGTTCCGGGTTCCGGGTTTTCGAACTTTGGTCCTTTTGGTCCTTTTGGTCCTTTTTGTCTTTTAAACCCTGAACCCTGAACCCTGAACCCGGAACCCGGAACCCCGAACCCTGAACCCTGAACCCTGAACCCTAAACCCTGACCCCTATGCATTACCGAACCTTAACCATTGACGATTTTTCTGAGCTTTTTCAGGCGATGCGGCTGGCTTTCTCTGATTATGTAGTGCCGATGCAGCCTACGGAAGCCCAATTCCAGGAAATGCTGACCCGGCGGGGTGTGATTTATGATCTCTCCGCCGGGGCTTTTGAGGATGGTAAGCTGGTTGGGTTTACCTTAAATGCCGTGGATGAGTGGAATGGTGTTGTCACGGGGTATGACATCTCAACCGGAGTGATTCCAGCTTTTCGAGGGAAAGGCATTGCCGGAGCCTTGTTTGAATATTGCCGGCCACAGTTTGAATCACATGGTGTCAGACAGTATCAGCTTGAAGTGATTGACCAAAACACCCCAGCCATCAAAGCCTATCAAAAAATGGGGTTTGAGACAGTTCGAAATTTTGAGTGTCTGGTCCTCAAACCAGGAACATTTCACCTGCCATCTGGAACGAACGAGGTTTTATTGTGCGAACTGACCGCCCCGGATTGGGAGCACCTGCAATCTTTTTGGGACTGGCAGCCAGCGTGGCAAAACTCAATTCAGTCGCTCTACCGCAGCCGGGTGCCAAAAACCATCCTTGGCGCTATGCGGGATAGCAATTGTATTGGCTATGGTGTGATTTATCCTTCCAATGGGGATCTTCCGCAACTGGCGGTTGCCCGTACCTGTCGGAGACAGGGCATCGGGACAGCCATTCTGGCCGGGTTACTTCGGCATCTTTCAGGTGAAACACCAGTTCGAGCGATCAACCTTGACGCTACGGCTCACCCGACACTGCAGTTTTGCCGGAAGCTGGGGTTTGTGCCACTGGTGTCTCAGCTTGAAATGCGGCTTGAACTCTGACCTTTTTAATATTCTCCGTGGAGCGTAAACGCCGCCCAGTAAAATGGGGAAGCGTACTTCTTGCTTCGGTACAATTCGAGTTGGGCGGCTCGAAGTGCTGCCGAAGGCGACATCTTCTGTTTCAGAATTTTTTGGTAGAAGCGGGTCATCAACTCAGAGGTGGCGCGGTCATTGACCGACCAGAGGGTGACCATAACGCGTGGTGCCCCGGCGTACATAAATCCACGGGTCAGGCCAACCAGTCCCTCACCCTGGATATTGGCACCCAGGCCGGTTTCACAGGCGCTTAAAACAACCAGGTCAGCGTGTAAATTGAGCCTGTAAATGTCAGAGGTCCGTACAAACCCATCCTGTGTTTTTCCATCTGGGCCAACCAGCGATAAAATTAAAGCTGATTGTTCGGGCTTTTTGGGATCAAAATAGCCGTGAGTCGCCAGATGAACATACCGAAATCGGCTGAGTTCCTCTGAAAACAAAGCATCTCGATTGGCTTCAAAGTCAAACCGGGTCAGTACTTTATCCGTGCGGGGAATCATCCGCAGAATATTGGTGGCTTCGGTGCGGGTAAACGGCAGTCGCGTGAGTTGCAATCGAGTGTTGTAGTCAGACACGATGGCCGTAAGGTTGCGCTGACCAGAAGCCAGTTGTTTCACTGTTTCTGTAATGTCTGGATGGGGAGGGGGAGATTTCTGCCCTTCAGTTTCTGGCCCACGAACTCCCGCCACCTTGAGCCGTGGGTCAGAGGGTTCAAACACCGGGTCAGCGAACAAGGCCAGTGTGCCATCGGCTGGCTTGCGGGCCGTGTGTTCCTGCCGAATCAAAGCCAGGGTGGTCGCCGATGGGATCGAAACGATTTCATGCTCCACCACCAGCGGCACATAACTGGACTGGCCCGGAGTTGACAGCACCCCAAATGGAAGGTAGTGCAAGGCACCATCCGCCACCACCAGCAAGCGTTTGGTACCGAGCTTTTTGGCCACCGGACCCACCACCAGATCCGAGACCTCACGCGCCAGTTGCGTCAGTTCCACTTCAGTGCAATTGGCTGGTGGCGTATCGGGTTTGTCCGAAGTTTCCTGATTGAAGAAAATTCGTTTGAGCGGATTGAGTTTCAGACATTCATACAACGCTCGGGTTTTGGCTTCGATTTCTGCTTTCCCTGCAAGCTGAAAGACATGACAGTCAGTTTTCGAAATGACCCACAGGTAGCTGTGAGGTGTGCCCAGTGAATATTCAAGCAGAAGCGTGTTGTCATCTAAACACGTCTGCTGAACTTGCTCAACACTGAGCGGTTGAGGCTGGGTCAGGCTGGCATAGTGGGGGCTTTGTTTGCGAATCTCGATCTGCGTCTTTCGATAGTCATTATAGAGGGCTGAGATTTCCTCTTGAATTCGGGTGACCCGTTCCCGGCGGGCCGATTCAGCCAGGGTTTTGGTCAAGTTTTGTTCTCTGGCCAGAATCCGCTCAATTAAATTTTGTTCTTGAGAAAGTAGACCGGTGGATCCTTCATCTGGCAGACCCTCACCAGGCAGCAAGAGCAATTCAAGCAGGCTGCGCGCCCGGCGAGCTTCGTTCTTTTGAAACGCTTCGCGGTCATAGCCGGCTGAAGGATTGCGACGATGGAGCTCCATCAACAAATAAATGTAATTTTCAAACAAGGATTGAGTTGATGAGAAGTAAGACAATCGAAACGATTGGTCGAGCACGGTGGACCGGATTTGTTCCACCAGTTGGATAGCTCGTTCCAGATCAGCCCGTGCTTCATCATATTGACCAAGCTGAAGATGCGTCAGTGCCAGATCATTGAGAAGGTTGACGGTCGCGGTGCGATCACCCCGTTGTTCTGAGGAGGCCAGTGATTTTTGAAATTGTTCGAGAGCGAGTGGATAGTTTTTTTCTGCAACGTAGGCTTTACCAAAGAAACGCCAGATTCGACCGATCTGGCTCTGATTGCGGGTCGCCTCAAAAATCTGATTGGCCTGAGTTAAATATGAAAACGCTTCCTGAATATTGTTCTGATCAAGGTGAAACTGTCCCAGGAGCGCCAGGGCTGCCCCCTCGTCAATCTGGCTTTTCAAAGTCCGAGCCAACACAAGTGATTGATTGAGATACTGTAAACTGGTGGCTGATGAGATATTTGGCAGACGCGCAAGATCGTGGAGGATGATGATTTGCTGTTGTCGGTTCCCAATTCGTACGGACAGGTCCAATCCTTTTTGGAAATACTCGGTGGCCTCATCTATTTTGCCGAGTTTCAGATACAGGTTCCCAATTTGGGCCAAAATCGAAATTTCGCGATTCTGGTCATTGAGTTTCACCAGCAACTGGTACGACTGCATGGTGTAGAGCAGTGTTTTTTCAAAATCTCCCAAACTGGCGTTGATGGTTGCCAGATTTCCAAGGTTTGAGGCCAGTCCGCTCACGTTTCCGACTCGCTGGGAGATTTCAAGCGAGCGTTTCAGATATTCTTCAGCTTTACGATATTCCCATGAGGCCACATAAACTGAGCCGATGTTGTTGAGTTCAATGGACTCGCCCACCAAATCGTCAGTTTTCCTTCGGAGCACCAGTGCCTGCTCATAATAGTCAAGTGCCGTTTCAAACTGTTCCATCAATCGGTAGGACCGGCCAATGTTGGTCAGCGCCGCTGCCTGGATGACCAGGTCCGGTTGGGTTTCCAGTAACTTCAACGCGTTGGTGCAGTATTCGATTGACTTTGGCAGGTTACCGAACGTCCGCTCGATCCGACCGGCAAAAACGGTCATGATGGCTTCGCTGGCCAGGTCGCCGGCTGCGTGGAATTCCCGGGCGGCTTCAAGATAGGTATCAAGTGATTTTTGGAAGTCGGCTTTATCCTTGGCGGCCCGGCCAATGGTTTCTGCCTCATAGTTGAGTTCCTGGGCGCGGAGCAGGTGTTGATCCTGTGGTGTCGGGGGGCGATGGACGGTTGGTCGCACCTCATAGCTGCCAGGAATATCTTCCTGGTAAATACAGCCCACGATCACAAAGTACCGGATGGGTGTCTCGCTGGAGAAATAAATGGGTTCAATACCGCGATCACTTTCCAACCGGTTACAGTGAAACAGTTTTTTTCCATGACCATTCTCAACGATGAGGTACAGATCCATGCCCTTCTGCTCAAAATCAATTTTGAGGAATTCACCGCCCTCCAGATCCACCGAATATCGGTGTACCTGATTGGGGCGAAGCTTGAATTCAGTTGGAACTTTCGGGAGTGGAACGGTTTCAGGTTGACTTTTGGCGGCTGCATTTTGAAAAATGGGTGCTGAATCGGCCAAAACTGGAACCCCAGCCAGGCATAGCGCGCCAACCAGGCCGCTCACGCAAAAGACAATCTGACGATAAAAAGAGAGGCGATTCCAAAAAGTCGGGTTAGGCATAGATGTCGAAAACACAAATGAAAAGGTAAAGAGTTTAAGTTTGAACTTGCCTTCAATCCGATGGTGGACCAAACTGCGTGAGACCAGTCACCTGGATGATGCGAGGAAAAAATCCCTGCAAGCTAAAGTGAGAATACTAAACAGAAATTATTTTCTGAAAAGCAGTGGATGCAAAATGCTTTGAGGGGAGTTTGTGATGCCTGGGTTGTACATCGTGACTGAAACTGAAATACCAGATTTCGATCATTACGTGAGCGGGCGGGCACTTTCAAGAGCAGAATCCGTTCTTCATCAGGTTAATACCATTTTGCAATGAAGGTATCGGATTACGGGAAAGCTAAATTATTGAAAAAATTGTATTTCCCTGAACCCTGAACCCGATACCCTGAACCCTAATTGGTATAAGTACCTTGCCATACCTTTTCTGAGATATTGGGTTTGATAAACGCTTAATTTTTTTCCGTGTTTTCCGTGTTTTCCGTGGTTAAGATATTTGGAAATTTTCAGTAAAGTATTTATCAATGATCGGTTGATTGACAAAGGGAGAGTGCGGATCGTTTTTGGTCTTACCTCCAATCTCTAAAGAAAGTAAGCCAGCATGACTGATCTGGAAATTCCAACTGTAACCAAACAACAAATTATATCGGGGCTGCAAGCGCTCGGTGTTGAAGCTGGCCAGACGCTGATGCTGCATGCTTCCGTAAAGGCCATCGGCTGGATTTTGGGCGGTCCCATTGTCGTGCTTGAAGCGCTCATGGATGTCCTGACACCCGATGGAACGGTCATGATGATGGTCAGTTGGGAAGGGAATCCCTATCAAATGGCCGGGTGGCCAGCCGAACAACAAGCGCTTTGTTTGGCTGAATGTCCGCCATTTCATCCAGCGACATCACCGGCAGATCATCGCACCCTGAGTATCTTGACTGAGTATCTTCGGACCTGGCCCGGTGCCTGTCGCAGCACTCATCCACTTGCCTCATTTGCGGCGGTTGGTAAAAAAGCATCCTGGCTGACCGAAATTCATTCGTTGCACTATAACCATGGTTTGGACTCCCCGCTGGCCCGGCTCTGTGAGATACAGGGGCAGATCCTGCTGCTCGGCGCCCCATTTTCAAACATCACGCTGTTGCATCATGCCGAACATCTGGCGAATATTCCTGACAAGCGCCTTGATCGCTATCGCATGCCGATTTTACAAGACGGTCAACGGGTGTGGGTCGAGATTGAAGAGTTTGACACCTCAAATGGGATTGCGAACTTTGGCAACTGGGACTATTTCCTGGATATTGGTCAGGCGTATGTGGCATCGGGAAAGGGGCAGTCAACGCAAATCGGGAACGCCCCCTGTTATCTGTTCAATGCTGATGATTTGAAACATTTTGGTATCACGTGGATGGAACAGAACTACAAGTCGCCAGCCCGTTAACTCACGCAGTTGCGGCATAAGCGCCAGGATAAGGAAAAACGTGTCCTTTCTGTTGGTATTGAATGACGTTGGTGTTGGGTCTGGATCCCGTCCTGGCCGTGACCGTGGGCTTCGCACCACGGCTATTACACGACGACCCTGCGGGCCTAAAACCCTT
>DAOQNB010000403.1:0-5992 GCA_035335845.1 Acidobacteriota bacterium
GGGCGCTCAAGGGTTTGCTGGGAAAACAGGCTTTCATTCAACCCGGTGTTAAACTTGATGTCTTCAATGACCATCAGCGTCCGGGTGTTTTCGGTTTTTGAAGCCATTTCCACTTTTTTCGCCACCCAGATGTTTGAAATTTTCACCAGATCAGTCGCGTGGTATTCGCGAATCATCTTCCCCTGCTTGTCAAACATTTGTGCCAGAATGACATATGGCACATCCACCGGCACCCAGAGGTACATGTACTGGTACTGTGAACGGTCAGGTGCCACCGGACGGGCTTCGATTTTGTAGGTCTTGCGACCATCAATCCAGTCACTTTCGACAATCATCTTGTAGCTAAAATCATCCAGAACACGTTCCTGCATGTCTTCATTGGTAAAATCCGTGCCTAAAAAGCGGCGGTCACGTTCCTGAGGTGCAATCCGACGGGTGCGCTGAATTGCCGGAGTGTAGAGCCACTGCCGATCTTTTTGCCCTCCCTGGTTGATCGTGAGCAGGCCGACACCGCGAACTTCGCCTGGATCCAGAAAGCGGACCAGCGTTTTGCTGTTTCCAAGCGCCCCCAGTTTCCGAAAGACAAATTTCTTGCGCCGCAACCCGCCTTTTTTGTCATAGACATCCATAAATGCCTGCCAGGCGGTGTCCTGGCTGGTATCTTGACGATACACCATTTCCATAATCCGGCGGGCATCAGCCGCTGCATTGACATCGGTAACAAAATTGATTCCGAAACAAAACAATAAAAACAGGATCCAGATTTTATGAGCCACACGGTTATTCATATCCAATTGCCTCGACAATTTTCAGGTTGACGGCCCTGTGTGCCGGCCAGTAGGCAGCAATGAGTGCAATCACCACCACCACGGGCAGCGTTCCAAAAATCAGACTGAAGGACAGATCAAATGGAATGGTAAAGCCTCCCAGGATCAATGCCACCAGTCGAACCAGAATATAAGTATTAAACGCCCCGGCAAAAATCGCCGTCACCAGACCCACAATCGCAATCACGACGGCTTCGAGGAGCACCATTTTTCGAACCTGCCCGCGCAAACCGCCAATGGCTCGCAATACCCCGAGTTCGCGTTTCCGTTCCGCCACGGAAATCATCATGGTGTTGAAAATTCCAATCGCTGCCACCAGCACCGAAATAATTGTTTGCAGGTAAATCACAAAAAAGAAGGTATCGAGCAGGTCAAAAACCCATTTTTTGTATTCCTGGTTGGTATAAATAAATGCCTGCTGTTCGGTGGAAATGACTTTTTCCAGTTCGCGTTTAAAAGCAACCACATCCACACCGGGCTGTAAATTGATGTCCACGATGTCAATTCCGTCATCTTTCCAGAATTGAATATAGAGTGCCCGGTCCATAAACACAGTGCCCTGGTCAGACGTGTAATCCTCGATAATGCCGGCAATCGGACGTTCCAGAACGCCAGTTGGCGTATCAAGCACCACCTTATCGCCAACTTTGAGCTTCCACCGAAGGGCAAAATTTCGGGCGACCAGAAATCCTTCGCCGTTGCACGCCATCGCTTCGGCGCGAACCGGGTCGCCTTCATCCACCATATCTTTGGTTCGGGCAAACAGACCTTCCATTTCCAGCGCAATCAACGAAGGCGTCGTCCCACGATACTCAACCGTAATAAAGCGCACGTTTTCAAGCCGTTTGACACCCGGCACCGCCGCGATTTTCTGACTGAATTCAGGGCTAAAGTGGTAACTGCGCGAACGAACCTGCTCTGAAGTGGTTTTGACAAACAAGTCGGAATTGATCGTGCGGTTCATCCAGCGTTCAACTACGCCTTTATAACTCTGGACATAGGAACCGGTGGCATAGACAAACATCAGTCCAAACATCAGTGCCCCAACCGTGGCGTTCATCCGGCGCGGCGCGTGAATCATGGCATCAACCGCCAGGGCGCCTTCGGTTCCAAACAGGAAATCCATCGGTGATCGCAAACTTCGGGCAATCAATTCCGCCATTTTGGGCAGCATCAACAACAGCCCGAAATTTAAAATTCCTGAGTAGACAAGCTGAAACATCCCGCCGACCTGTGCCGGGGAGAATCGAACCAGCAGCACGGCCACTGTTACCAGAATGGCACCCACCAGTGTGCGCATCCATCCGGCGACCACTTCTGGCTGGCGGATTTCGATATTGTGCAGGGCCAGTACCGGATTGAGTTGTGAAGCCGCCCGGGCAGGCATCCACGCGGCGATGAGTGACGCCAAAACGCCTAAAACAATGGTCGTGGCGGCAAAATCCCAGCGAAAAACCGGTTGATCAACCCCGGCAGCCAGTCCAAAAATCGTGGCGGCGACAATACTCAAAATTTTCGCCGCTCCCTGAGCTAAATAGAGCCCCGCAACAATGCCGACAAGCGAGCCAATCACCCCAATCACCAGGGCTTCGCCCATAAACATGAGGGCAATGTTGCGGCGCTCAACCCCGAGGGATCGCAGGATCCCAATCTCTTTCCAGCGTTGATTCACTGAAATGGTAAATGAATTAAAGATGATGAAAATACCGACCAGGAGCGCGACATAGCTGGTAATGAGCATTCCCTGCTGCATGGCAGCCATCACGTTTTCGATGTTTTTTCCTCGTGAAGCAGGTCGCTCGACTTCGATAGCCGCCGGAAGCTTGCTCCGAAGCGCTGCCTGAACCTGTTCGACCGAAACACCGGGTTCAGTTTGAATATCAATCCGGTCAAAATTTTTGCCACGCCCAAACACATACTGGGCCGAATAGACGTCCATCACCGCAATTTGCCCATCAAAGACAGCGCCAATTCCAGCCGGAGCAAAAATGCCGCGAACATTAAACGAGAGCTTTCCACGTGAGGTGTAAAGCGGGAGCTTATCGCCTTCCTTCAACTGGTACCGGTCGGCAAACTTACGCGAGACCAGAATTGAAAACGGCTCTGACAAATAGACGAGCGGATCATTTAACTCCATCTGTGACTCGTCAAACTGGTATTCACGGATAGATTGGTCGCCAGTGGTATCGGTTCCCACAATCAAAATGTTCCCCGGCGGATCAAAAGCCGTTTTGGCCAGGGTTTCAACTACGGGTTCAGCAATCATCACGCCAGGCGTTTCCCGCACAACATCCAGGACCTCTTCCGGAAATCCGCTTTCACCGGATGCAACCTGGAGCGTGGCCTTGCCGGCCAGTTTTTCAACCGTCGTTTTGAGCGAACCAAGCAGGGTCAGATTGGCGGTTTTGACCGCGAAAAAAACGGAAACACCCAGCGCAATCCCAAGAACGGTAAAAGCAAGCCGGAGCCGGTGTGTTCGCCATTGCTTAAATGTCACTGAAAGTAAAGCACTTAGCATACAACAGCCACTCCTGTACTGACCAGTTCGCCATCTTTCATCGTCAACACATGGTCGCAATGTTCAGCCGCCTGGGCGTTATGCGTCACCAGCAAAATGGTGGTGTTGAATTCCCGATGCAGTTCATCAAGCAACGCCAGAATTTCATTTCCAGTTTTGGAGTCCAGGTTTCCAGTCGGTTCATCACCCAGCAGCAACGGGGGCTGAAAGATCAACGCTCGGGCAATAGCAACGCGCTGGCGCTCGCCACCTGAAAGTTCATCGGGGCGATGGGTCTGGCGTTCGGTCAGTCGCACCCGATCAAGCATTTTTGCGGCCCGGTCCATGGCTTCGCGGCGGCCAATCCCTTTTAACCGCAATGGAAGGGCCACGTTTTCCTGAGCCGTCAAAGTTGAAAGCAAATTAAAAGTTTGGAAAATAATGCCGATTCGTTCCCGTCGAAGCCGCGTCCGTTGATCGTCGTTGAGTTCAGAAATATCACGACCTTCAAATACAATCTGGCCTGCGGATGGCTCATCAAGCCCGGCAATAATGTTGAGCAGAGTGGATTTTCCCGAACCCGACGGACCCATAATGGCCACTCGCTCGCCTTGATTGAGCTCGAAATTGATATTTTTCAAAGCCGTTACGGCTTTGCTGCTGTCGTACACTTTTGAAATATTGCGTAATTCTATTACTTTCATTGCAAAGTCACCTTTTTGAAAACTTCGGGCTGAAGAACGCGGGATGAAAAAGTCGGGATGAAGAATGGGTTTTATTTCATCCCTCATCCTTCATCCCTCATCCCTTCAATTGCCCCGAGCTTGCGAGTTTTCAGCCCCAATGAAGGAGCTTCTTCCTCTTCAATTTGGCGCATATTGACCCTGGCTTTTAACCGGAGCGCCATTGACCGAATGCCCAAAAAATTGCGATTGAGCCAGTTGTTGACCGGCTGTGAGCGGGTATAGCGTTTGCCGATGATTTCCATCAGGATTTCCATCCCCCGCTGCAGGTATTGTTCATTTCCAAAATCAAATGTTCCTTCAGCCCGAAGCGGCTCCCAGACCCAATCAATGTACTTTTGAAGCATCTTGCTCAGGTCAGGATCCAGTTCCTCATTTGGGCCACAACCAACTGATTTTAAAAGCGCACCTTTGAGTTTTTCAGGGCTGTTTTTGCAGCTCACTTCCATTTCAACCATGTAGTCAAACTCTTCATCTGAAAGGTCGCGACAGCACCCAAAGTCAATCATTCCAAGTCGGCCATCCGGCAAAAACAGATAATTTCCCGGATGAGGGTCTCCGTAACACATTCGCCCCAGATTCATCAGCCGAAACGCAGACCGGGCAATCCGTTCGCCATGCTGGTCACACTCAACCTGGGAAGGATTTGTGGCCAGATAAGCGTTGATATGCTGCCCTTCGAGGTATTCCATGGTTAAAATGCGGCGGGTTGTAAATTCACCAAACACCCGAGGAATGACAATGCCTTCTTCGGGTTGAAACAAACACCGGGCTTTTTGTAATCGTTGAGCTTCACGCAGATAATCGGTTTCCTGCTCCAGCACGTGCAAAATATCCGCCATTTGCTCGCGGAAATTCTCCCAGTCTTCCCCTAATCGAACCGGCCAGAGCAACGCGTTCAGGTTTTTGAAATCTTCGTGGATGGTGCGGGCAATGTTTGGATATTGAATTTTGACCGCCACTCGTTCGCCCGATTTCAACCGGGCCCGATGAACCTGCCCGAGTGAAGCAGCGGCAAAGGCGGTCGTTTCAAATTCAGCAAAGATATCTTCTGGGTCAGCGCCCAGTTCGTTATAGACGTGCTCGCGCAGTAACGAATAGTGCATCGGCGGGGCTTCAAAATGTAGCCGTCCCAGCGTGTCAGCTAATTCGGTCGGTACCACGCTCGGAAAATTGGCAATCGCCTGACCCAGTTTCAAAAAAGAACCTCGAAGATAACTCATACAATGCAACATCTTGACGGCAGCATCGAGGTTGGTCTGCGTCAGTTGCTGTTTTCGCTCAGGAGCACTCAAGAATGGTGACCGCATCCAGTAGGCCAGATACCCCAATCCGATTTTGACCTGTGTCGCACCCAGCGGGAGCAGGCGCGAGATCCGTCCAACGGGCACGGGGCGGTGCGATAAACTTTGAAAGAATTCATCCATTTGTCCCCGACGCAACACCTCGCCATCAAGATCGGGGGGTAATTCTTTGAGAAAATCAGGATGCGAGCGCACCATGTGACCAGCCTCCCTAAACTTCGATGGTAGGTTTGAGCGAGCCGGAAAACAACCGCATCGCCTGATCCAGCACCACCAGCGTATCTTCCTGGTTGGGCGAATCATCATTTGACCAGAAGGCCAGAACGCCAATGTAGAGAATCCAATACAGATGCAGCGTGATGTAAGTCACCTCAGCGTTCTGCACATGGGTTTGAATAATCTCAATGACGGTTTCAAGGTGCTGCTGGCGGACCTGCTGGCTGTGACTGACGCGGGTATGTTTGGCAAATGGGCTAAAGGCCGATTCAATCACTTCGCCAATGTAATGCCGGGCAGGTTTGAGTTCGCGCAAACCTGCCAGAATATAGGCAAACAAATCCTCGGCCAGTGATTCTGTACCGCGCCTCCGCCGGTGATAGGTTGCGGCGCCATCGTGCAGCC
>DAOQNB010000404.1:0-5984 GCA_035335845.1 Acidobacteriota bacterium
AATGAAGAATGAAGAATTGAGAATGAAGAATGAAGAATGAAGAATGAAGAATGTGATACGTGGTGAGTGATGCGGGTTACCTGAATTTTGTCCAAAATAGCACCACCGTTTACGTCCTTTACGTCCTTTTTGTCCTTTGATCTCATCTGACACTGGCCTGCATCCTTGTGGCTGACATTTTCGGGCCTCAATCAATGTGCGGTTCTTTTGTCAGAACCCATTGAAAAGGCGGCGGTAACTTTTCCACCGGGGAAGTGCTTGATTTTGGCCTTCTGAATACCCCTGGTTTCCTGTTCCGGGTGGAATCTGTTATTTTTGGCAATCTTTCATTTTGTCAAAGCCAGTCACTGCCGGATATGCGAAATGTACTGTTGCCCTTTACTGGTTTCAGGCTCTGGAGATTGGTCTGGCTCATGCTTCCGGGCCTGCTGTTTGGGGTATTTTATTCATCACCCCCAGTGTATGCTCAATATTGTTTCGATTCGTGGACGACTGACAACGGATTGCCTCAAAACGGATTGCGGGCGATTGCGCAAACCCCGGACGGATATTTGTGGTTCACGACCTTTGATGGGCTGGTGCGCTTTGACGGAGTTCGGTTTACAGTCTTTAACCGGAGCAATTCCAAAGGGATCCACAGCAATCGCTTTACCAATTTGTACGTGGATCAAGAGGGCAATCTGTGGGCGGCGACTGAAGATAAATCGCTGACGATCTATCGCCATGGGCAGTTTACTTCCTACACTCAGGCCGATGGTCTGCCTGAAGGACTCGGCGGGACACATATTTTCGAATTCAAATCCGGCCCGCAGGGTGAAGTTTTGATCCTGTCTGCCACGGGTTGGTACCAACTGCGCGGCCAGGAATTCATTTTCGTGGAGGCCGCAGACCCAAATAAACACCATAAAATCTATTTTGGGCCTTCTGGAACCCAATGGACCGTTACCGAACATGCGGTGTATGCCTCAAAAGATGGGAATCTGACCACGTATCCGCTAGAGATTAACCTTCCTGAACTCAGCCCGACGGTCCGGCTTCCCAACATCCAGGATCACGACAATGTCTATGAAGACCGACATGGGAATTTGTGGCTGGGCGATCTGTCAGGTTTGTACTGCCTGCGCGATGGTGCTATCAGATTCTATGGCGAGGATGATGGTATTCCTGCGAACACACTCTTTCATTCATTTTGGGAAGAACCCGACGGGAGTCTCTGGTTTGCCACCGGTGAGAGCGATTTTTCAGGGATTGGATTAGTGAGGTACAAAAATAATCGCTTTACTGCCTGGGGAACGGAGGTTGGGCTTTCCAGTGATCGAATTTTGTCAGTATTTAAGGATCGAGAAGGCACCATCTGGCTGGCCGCCAACCGGGGACTCAATCGCTTACGACACCAGGTCGTCAAGCCTTTCCCATCGCAGAGTGGAGGGGTCCACCGTGAAATCTATCCGATTCTCCAAACCCACACCGGTGATATTTACGTTGGCTCAAATCATGGTTTAGCTCAGATTCGGGGCACAACATTCACAAATTTTCCGATTGAAGTGGCTGAGTATGAAAGTCCAGTCACTGCTTTGTGGGAAGACGACAGCCAATCTTTGTGGGTTGGGGCAGTTGATCATTTGTTCCATCGGGTCAATGGTCAGTTCAGGTTGGTGGCTGATCTCCCACCTTTGTATACCCCGGTAGCCATCTACTCTGACCCTTCTGGAAAAGTCTGGATTGGCACCAATAAAGGATTATTACAATTTCAGGGAGAGAAGTTGATTGCTCAGTACACGACCAAAGATGGGCTTCCCAGCAATGAGATCAAGGTTATTCATCAAGATCGTTCCGGTACCTTATGGATTGGAACGTATGGCGGGTTGGCACGCCTGGTCAATGGAAGCTTTGTGGCCATCACTGAAACTGATGGATTGACTGGCAATCGGGTGCGCTCCATTTATGAAGATGAGAGAGGCACACTCTGGATTGGCACCTATGACAGTGGCTTGAGTCGCTTGCAAAATGGGCAATTTTTTAACTACCGGGTTGAGAATGGACTCTATGACTCCGGTGTGTTTTGTATTCTCGAAGACCACCGGGGCTGGTTTTGGATCAGTTGCAACCGGGGGATTTACCGGCTGAGCCGCCAGCAACTCAACGACCTGGCTGAAGGTCGCCGGGCAGGAATTCATTGCATTGCCTATAACCGGCAGGACGGAATGCGCAATACCGAGTGCAATGGCGGGGCACAGCCGGCTGGGATCAAGACCAATGATGGCAAATTATGGTTTCCGACCCAGGATGGCCTCGCCGTGATTGACCCAGAATCCGTTATCAATAACCCGTTGCCACCGCCGGTGCTGATTGAATCGGTTGTTTTGGAGCGCGAAGCCGTCGCCTTTCAAAACGGAATTACCATTGTGCCGGGGCAGGATGACCTGGAAATCAGTTACACCGGGCTCAGTTTTATCAAATCTGAACAGATCAAGTTCAAATACAAATTGGAAGGCAAAGACGAAGACTGGGTGGATGCCGGTACCCGGCGCACGGCCTATTACACCTACATCCCTCCAGGGATTTACACCTTTCGCGTGATTGCCGCCAACAGCGATGGCGTCTGGAATCTGGAAGGTGACCGGATCCAAATCCGGGTTCTGGCACCGTTCTGGCAAAAAGGATGGTTTTGGTTGATATGCGGTCTGAGTATAATCGGAATGACCGTGTTGTTCTTCAGGGCCCGTGTTACCAAATTAAAAAAGCAGCAAGAGGTCCAGATTGCTTTCTCCCGACGGTTGATCGAATCACAGGAGATCGAGCGCAAACGAATTGCGGCTGAAATGCACGACAGCCTGGGCCAGCATTTACTTGTAATCAAGAATTGGGCCGTGCTTGGACTGACGCTTTCGCCCTCTGATGCTCCGAACCGGAGCCAACTGGATGAAATTTCGGAAACAGCCACCACCGCTCTCAAAGAAGTCCGCCAGATTGTATATGATCTGCGTCCCTATCAGCTCGACAAAATTGGGTTAACCAAAACCCTCGGGTTTATGATCGAGCAGGTGGCTGAATCTGCTGACCTTCACCGTACCAGCCGGTTGGATAACATTGATGGCTGGTTTTCCAGTGATCAGGAGATCATTTTTTACCGCATTGTGCAGGAGTGCCTGAACAACATTGTCAAACATGCTCAAGCAAGTTCAGTCCAGATATTGATCAAACACGAAAGAAATGAGGTTGTGCTTACAGTTACTGATGATGGATGTGGGTTTGAAATCAATTCCAGGGTCAAAAGCGCCTCTGGGTTTGGATTGACCGGGCTGATTGAGCGGGTACAAATGTTGGGTGGTGAACTGACCCTGGACTCAGCGCCCGGTCAGGGAACAAGTCTAACCATTCGATTTCGAAAGAAGGTTCAAGCTGAATCAACATCAGCGAACTGGTAATACTAATTTGGGCTGAGGGTATCGGGCTAAGGGCTGAAGAAAATATTGTATTTCCCTCAGCTCGAATTGATGTGATCCCAGTTTGTTCTTCTCTCACGCCCCAATCATCAGTCATAATCAGTGCCTGCTGATCATCCTTTCACCTTGTCACGCTAAAACATTATGTCGCCCGAAATTCGCATTGTGATTGCCGACGACCATCCGGTTTTTCGCCGTGGATTGCAAATGGTGATTACTTCTGATCCGATGCTCAAGGTGGTCGGAGAAGCCTCGGGCGGCACTGAAGCCGTCTCCATCATTGAGACGCTCCATCCAGACGTGGCCGTACTTGACATTGATATGCCTGACAAAAACGGCTTTGATGTGGTTCGCCGTGTGCAAACACTGCCGTCTGTTCCAAAGATTGTTTTTCTGACCATGCATCAAGATGAAGCGCTCTTTAATGGCGCCTTTGATCTTGGGGTACAGGGATATTTGCTTAAAGACAGTGCCGTGACCGACATTATCAAGAGTATCAAGGCGGTGGCTGCCGGAGAGCATTTTATTAGTTCTTCGTTATCAACCTTTCTGGTCAATCGCAGTCGGCGCAGTGTTTCGCTGTTGGAGCGCAAACCAACGATTGAAGATCTTACCCCGACTGAGCGGCGTGTCCTCCGGTTGATTGCTGAAAACAAAACTTCGAAAGAAATTGCCGATCTGTTGTGTATCAGCCTGCGCACCGTTGAAAACCATCGTGCCCACATTTGTCAAAAACTCGACTTGCGTGGCGCCCACGCCTTGCTCAAGTTTGCGCTCACTCACAAACAAGAATTGTGCTCAGGGTAATCTCGTTTTTGGGCTCATCCCTTTGCGGTGAAGGTTTTCAGTCCGAAGTTCCTGGTTGTAATACTATTTTGCAATGAATACTTTATATGAAGAAGCAGTCAGGTAATTCAATCAAATAAACTTAGTGAACTCTTGACTCCTGACTGCACACCGGTGTCATCCTCAAGACCGGTGACGTCATCCCGAAATCTTTCTCCCCTCCAAACGTTCCCCAACTCCACTCAACTCCAAAAAATGAGTAGTACTACTCATAAAAAATGAGTAGTGCCCTGGATTCCAGATTTCCTTCTCCGTGTCCACAATCCTTTTCGATTGCTTCCAGGAAAGCACGAGGGCCAGTGAACGTGTCACTGATTGTTTTCCTGGTTGATCGAATTGGAGAAGACTTTGAATGTTCTGGACTCGGATTGTGAAATGAAATCACTTATCTGGTTGCTGGTACTGAATGCGATTCTGCTCACTGGCATCACCACCAATCAAACCCAGGCTGAAGCTGAATTCCCGTTTGCCTTTCAACTGCAGGTCGTCACTTTTTCAGATGGAAGCAAGCAATTTAGTCTCAATCCTGATCCATTGGAGGGCGATATCAGAGCGAGAGGTGATTATCTGCGGTGGGAAGATACGACTTTTCACGGCAAACAGGCGCTGGTCATTACGTTTCATATTGTGTCCTGGAGAAAAGATCAGGTCATGGAATTGAAGGAACGGATGGGGATTAATCTCAACGCCTTTCCTTTGGTTGAAGGCGCTACGCAGAAACGAGACCGGCACCGAGGGTATCCAGGCGCCTACAAGATTCAAATCATAACGTTCAAACAGAAAAACCCGCAGATTGTTATTACCCCTAACCCAATTGAAAGAATGGATTTCAATGATAAAGCACTGGTGAAGTGCGAAGAAAATCAGATTGATTCCGCAACTGGGGAAAAGTGCAGGGTGTGCACCCTGTATTTTCTGGAATGGAATCCGGTCACTGTACAGCAAGTTGTTAAACTGATGGACCCATAACCCATTCAAGTTCACTCTATTTGAAGCACAACAGAAGAAAGAGAATTCGTTTGTTCTTTCTTATTCGCTTGCCCTGTCAGTGGTTTTTGCCTCGACCAATCCAATCTCCAAAAAGCAGTATTCCAAACCGAAAAACAAGGAATGAACTATGGTTATTCGTCGATCTCTATCGCTTATTCTGGCGGTGCTGGCTGTGTACAGTGTCAATATTTTTCATCAACCTCTGACCTTTGTACCGCTGGCCGGGGGAGTTGAGGCGAACGGCAAATCTCAGACGGCGGCTGATTTCCAGCCCCCGGTGTTTTCCCCAGCAAACGAGGGAATGCCGTCGTTGAGTGGGGAAAAAGCAGTCACGTACCTGAAGGAGCAGGGAGGGTACGATTCGTTGGGTGATGCCATAGCCGCGGCCAGGTACAGTGCAAACTGGGCCAATACGACGCGAATCCCCACCGTGAGCGGCGGGGCGTATGAAGCCGACAATCCAGCCCAGGGGTTTACCAGTTACTTCACGCCAGAAGGGGTGCATCTGGTGGCTGCCGGGGAAGGCACACCAGCGTGGTTTCTGGAGATGAAGCTCCAGGGAATTGGCTATGGCGACCAGTTGGGAGACGTCTCAGCCAGCCGACCAGCCGCGAGCAACCATCGGGTGGAACTGGCGCGAACCTCAGCCCTGGCTCTGACTTCAGCCCCGAGCCCTGAGCCCCCAGCCCTGATTGAGTGGTA
>DAOQNB010000405.1:0-3654 GCA_035335845.1 Acidobacteriota bacterium
GGCTTTTGGAAACCGGCAGTGAACTTCCGGAACCCACGCCAATTGACGTAGATGCCCTGTTCCAACAGTTCCCGTTTGACTTTGCTGGTTTCATTGAAATTGAAACCGAACGTCACGCCGCTGTCGCCTGATTTTTTTCACCACAGAGGAACACAGAGGAAAGCAGAGAAGAGAGGAAGAAAAGCCATGACGAATAATGAAATCAGCGGGGCGATTGTGGATGCCGCCATGAAAGTTCATTCGCAGCTTGGGCCTGGGCTTCTGGAAAGTGCGTATGAAAAATGCCTGCTCTACGAACTGCACAAACGCGGTCTGCAAGCTCAAGCCCAGGTCGAAGTTCCAGTTCTTTATGACGAAATCAAAATTGATGCCGGTTTCCGCATTGACTTAGTGGTGGAGAATACAGTTATTGTAGAACTCAAAGCCGTTGAAGCCGTTCTGCCAATTCATCACGCTCAAATCCTGACCTATCTTAAACTGAGCGGGAAACCGATTGGGTTGTTGATCAATTTCAATGTCCAGCACCTGCGCGACGGTATCAAACGCTTTGTCAAAAAGACCTGATCTTTTGAATTTTCTCTGTATTCCTCTGTGTTCCTCTGCGTCCTCTGTGGTGAAAAATTGCCTGATTCGTGTATGCTGTCCGGCACTCGTTCAATTCACCAAAGCATCAGGGAACATCTATGCCAAGCTGGCAGAATGCACTATTGAGTTTTGCTATCAAAAGCCGGCTCAAACGCCGCCCCTCAGATGAAATGCACCACAATGTCAAACGGGCACGGTCAATTTTGTCTCAGATGCCGGGGTTTGCGACACCGCCACATCGCCACCATGTTTCGGTTCATACTCACGAAGATCATCACCCAGTCCGTGGTGAATGGCTGAAGTGGAAAAAGAAAGAACATCATTCGGATAAAGTGTTATATTTTCTTCATGGCGGTGGGTATATGGCCTGCTCGACAATAACTCACCGCCCATTGACGGTTGGACTGACACAGGCACTTCGTTCAGATACGTTTGCGATTGATTACCGTTTGGCACCGGAACACCCGTTTCCAGCAGCGGTCGAAGACGCGCTGGCCGGTTATGAATGGTTGCTTGAACAGGGAATCTCACACAAGAAGATGATTATTGCCGGCGACTCAGCCGGTGGGGGATTGACGCTGGCAACAATGCTCGCGGCCCGTGATCGCGGATTACCACTGCCTGCAGCATCAGTATGTTATTCTCCCTGGACTGATTTAGCGGCCACGGGCGAATCACTCCACACCAATGATCCGCACGATGTAATGTTTTACGGTGAATCCATTCGCAAAGGGCGACACATCTACCTCGGGCAGGCCCCGCCGACCAATCCGCTGGCGTCGCCGCTCTATGCCGACCTGACGGGATTGCCACCGCTCCTGCTCTTTGCCAGCAGCACCGAAGTCCTGCTTGACGATTCCACCCGGCTCGCGCATCGGGCTCAAGCCGCCGGAGTTCACGTAGATCTGCAGGTCTGGCACGGGTTGCCGCACGCCTGGCCAATCTTTCATCGCCTGCTCCCGGAAGGCAAAAAAGCAGTCCACTACACAGCGGAATTCGTCAAACGACACGTGGTCTAAAAACCAGGGTTGAGGGCTAGGGGCTGAGGGCTGAAGACTCGCAAGCTCGGGGCGGAAGAAACCGGGTTTAATACCCTCAACCCCTAGCCCTCAGCCCTCAGCCCTGCTTTCAAAAACCCGGAACCCTCTAAAATCCCACCCTCCCCCACTCCCCCTAATGCCCCGTAATCGCGTTTATTTGACCGTGGAGCCACTTCAATTTCAAAAAATGACTAACTGCCTATCCGGGGCTTTTTCGACGCTTTTACGCGGGTTTTAAGCCCAAGTATCTCCCCGGTGAAAAATTTGGCGGCGTTGCTGAGCAGGGTTTCGAGCTGAACTTCGGCGGAAAAGGTCGAAATACGCTTGAACACCGCACTGTTTGACCGCTTGAGTTCCTCGCGGGCCAGCTCGGCCCAGTGTTCCTGCTCGGCCAGCGGGAGTGAACTCAGGATTTGGTAGGCTTGTTCCTTCTCATCCTCCGTCTGGGACGGGGGATCCGCAAACGACAGAAACGAAGTTTGCTGGGGCTGATCGCCAATCGGTGCCACCGGAGTGGCGTTTGAGGCCAGTGCTGCGTCGAGGTACTGCGAAATCCCAGCCAGGTTCTGGACCTGGAAATTGGTTCGCCGGGACTCGGTGTGCGCAAAATCAACCACGGTTTGGGCGATGTCGGGGGTGAGTTCGTACTCAGCCACCCACTGCTCAGCCAGTGCCAGCTCGGTTTTGAGCGGTCGGGTTCGCTTCAGGCGGAAGGTTTTCAAAAACAGGTGCACCAGGTCGTCGGGCGAGATGTGAAGGACCGGTTTTTCGAGCAAGGAGACGGAGTCCAGAGGCAAAGGTTCGGGCTCGGCGGGTTCGAGCAGCACGGAATCAAACAACCGGTCAATCGAGAGCAACTGGCCAGGGGTCGGGGCTTTTTTCACCGCCACCAGTTTGTGGTCGTCGCGGTCGTCGGTGCTTGGCTCGACGATGATGTGCAGGATGCCGTCCTGGATCGGAACGCCTTCGAGTTCGCGCAGTGCCGACTGGATCAGGCTGACCCGGTTGGAAAGTTTCTTGTAGCGCGCCGAGTTGATCCCGATTTCCTGGAGTAGTTCGCCGGTTTTGCGTTCGTGGCGGGTTTGCTTGTACAGGCGCGGCTCAAGGTACTTGTAGATCAACTGGGCCACGCCCCCACGGAAGCCGAGCAGCACTTTGAACCGGGTCGGCAGCGTGTAGTTGAGCCGCAGGTTGCTGTCGATCAGCGGCGCAAACGTCACCGCGCACTGTTCTTTTTTCGTCTGGTAGCCGGTTTCCGTGTTGATCGTGACCTGCGAGAAAATGTTGAACAGGTCAATGCGCTGAACCGTGCGCCCTTTTTGCTTGTCGTAGAACGAATTTTCCCACGTGATGCTGACTTGCTTGAGCCGCTTGAGCGAGTCAATCAGGGCTTCGCGTTCGTGTGAACCATACGTTTTCCCGAGTGTTTTCAACAAGTTGCGGATTGAAAACGCCAGTTCTTGCGGTTTTCCCTGTTGTTCCCAGAGCAAAATAATCCCGTACAGTGCTTTCTGGTCCTCGGTGGTGAGAGTGCCCAGCTCCGGCGAGGGGAGGATCGTCACCCGGGCCGTGAGTTTGTTTCCGTCAGCGAGGATGACCTCCTTTTCGAGCACTCGCTTGACGTTGCTCGGGAAGTTTGGCGGTCGCCACATACCCGGCCATTTTTCGAGGTTGAGTTCTGGGCGAATGAGCGATTGGCCGTCGCTGGAAATCTGGTCGTCGGTGAATTCGGGAAAATCGGTCATGGTGCTTTTCGGGTTGTGAAACGGGTTGAGGTTCAGAATCTGGCAATCTGCGTTCGGGAGACGAAAGGGTAACCCACCAACGAAAAAAAAAAAAATTTTTTACACACACACACATGCGCGCACGCGCTGTATTGTGTCTTTAAAAAGTCTTTAAAAAGTCTTTAATACAGTTGCTCCGTTTTTGACAGCACTTAACACTATTTAAAATCAACGGTTTACAGGAAGTGCCGGTCCAGAGACTCCCCCATGTTGGTCCAGAGACTCCCCCATGTTGGTCCAGAGAC
>DAOQNB010000405.1:3754-5982 GCA_035335845.1 Acidobacteriota bacterium
TCCCCCATGTTGGTCCAGAGACTCCCCCATGTTGGTCCAGAGACTCCCCCATGTTTGCCTCAAAAAAATCGATTTTGGTCCAGAGACTCCCCCATGTGGTCCAGAGACTCCCCCA
Source organism: Acidobacteriota bacterium (assembly GCA_035335845.1). Taxonomy (GTDB): domain Bacteria; phylum Acidobacteriota; class Blastocatellia; order Chloracidobacteriales; family Chloracidobacteriaceae; genus JACQXX01. The sequence continues at coordinate 3,870 of DAOQNB010000405.1, forward strand.
TGTTGGTCCAGAGACTCCCCCATGTTGGTCCAGAGATTCCCCCATTTTTGCCCAATTTGGTCCAGAGACTCCCCCATGTTGGTCCAGAGACTCCCCCATGTTGGTCCAGAGACTCCCCCATGTTGGCCCCAACATCAGGTTTCTGCCTGGTCCAGAGACTCCCCCATGTTTGAATCTGGCTCAAAAACAGAATGGCACAATAATTGCTGTGCTGTTTTGACGCAATAACTGGAAAAAAAAGATGATTTTTTGGCTTGATAAATACAGGAAGACGGCTGGTTTCACTGAATTTGAACCTCGTCGGTCCAGAGACTCCCCCATGTTGTGCCCATTTAGTCAGCATTGAGAGAATTACTGAAAATTTACTTGAGGTTTTATTTGTTAAACTATTGATATATAGAAATTTAATTTTATTTAAATTTGATTGAAACCTCATCGGATTCAGGGGGATTGATGAGGAACGTCACTGGAGCTTTTCTTCCTCGGGGAAGGGCGACTCAATCGGATTAGTTGGCACCGAAAGGTCACGGGGGGCGGCAGGCCGCATCAGCCAGTGTTCAAGTTTTGCCTGCAATCGCTCGATGGTGACGGGTTTGGCCAGATAATCATCCATTCCAGCCGCCAGGCACCGATCCCGCTCGCCAGTCAGGGCATTGGCGGTCAATGCCAGAATTGGGGTTGTTTTGACCGACGGCGAGCACTGGCGGGTTAAGGCTTCGTGTTTACGAAACTCAATAGTTGCTGTAAACCCATCCATTTCAGGCATTTGACAATCCATTAAGACCAGATCGTAGGATTGTTTTAACAACGCATCCAGCGCTTGCTGCCCATTTTCAACCACATCGGCCTGATATCCGAGCCGCTCAAGTTGTCGCATGACAACCTTCTGATTGACGGGGTTGTCTTCCGCCACCAAAATTGTAAAAGATGGGAGCGGAGAGGTAATCAGCCCTGGCTCAAACGATGGCTCAACGATAAAGAGCGACCCGGTTTTGGGGTGTGGGGTTGCTTCCAGGGCATTGACCAGGGTTTTTAACAAAACCGTTGCCCGGACAGGCTTCAAAATCGTTCCAGCCAAATCAGATGCTTTGAGATCTTTGACTGACGGGCGCTGGCTGATACTGGTCATCAAAATCATCCGGCAGGCATCTGGGCCCAGCCGTGATCGAATCCGGGCTGCCAGTTCCAGTCCATTCATTTCCGGAAGGGCAAACTCCAGGAGCACCAGGTCAAACGGGTCATTGTCCCAAAAGCCGCGCTCAATCAGGTTGAGCGCCTGGAGCGGGGACTCGGTCCAGGTGGCGTTGATCCCCCACACTTTTGCTTGCTGACACAGAAAATGTCCGACGCGCGCGCTGGTCTCTACCACCAGAAGCCGCTTCCCAGCCAGTTGGCGTTTAAACTGGAGAATTTGGGCATCAACGGGTGCTTCAGGCACTCCGAACTGAGCCGTAAACCAGAAGGTCGAACCTTTGCCGGGCTCGCTTTCAACTTCGATGGTGCCACCCATCATTTCAACCAGTTGTTTGCAAATGATGAGCCCTAATCCAGTGCCGCCATACCGGCGGGTGGTCGAGGTGTCAGCTTGCGAAAACGGCTGAAAGAGACGGGTGCGGCCTTCAGTGGGAATGCCAATACCGGTGTCGGTAATCTGGAATCTGAGCGCCACACCGGGTTGACCGGTGGCCAGGTTCTGTTCTCTGAGTAATGACACTTCGAGGGTAATTTCACCCCGAGCCGTAAATTTGATGGCATTGCTGACGAGGTTGGTCAAAATCTGCCGCAGGCGGGATGGATCCCCGGTGACACAGGCTGGAACATCGGGTGAGACAAACGAAATCAGATTGAGGTGTTTTCGATCTGCCTGTGGAGCTAACAGTTCCAATACTTCTTCAACCAGTGGTGGCAATTCAAAACTCACCTTTTCCAGGTCAAGTTTTTTGGCTTCAATCTTTGAAAAATCCAGAATATCACTAATGATGGTGAGCAGTGTTTGCCCCGAGTGGTGGGCAGTTTCGGCAAATTCGTGTTGATCGGCACTTAGACGGGTATTGAGCAACAAGTCGAGCATGCCGATGATACCATTGAGCGGGGTCCGGATTTCGTGGCTCAT
>DAOQNB010000406.1:0-5967 GCA_035335845.1 Acidobacteriota bacterium
TGCAAGTCCAGGCGCTGGCTGACCGCAAAGGCTGGACCGTGGACGAACTCGCTGACCGAACTGTTCCCACCGCCGGGTTTGAAGACGGTCCGGAATTGACGCTCGACTTTGGAAGCCAGCAATTCACCTTGCGGATTGATCAGAACCTGCAACTGATTTTGACTGATGCAACTGGCAAAATTCTCAAAGCGCTTCCGGATCCGAAGAAAGATGATTCCGAGGAGTTGGCCAAAGAAGCCAAAAAACTCTATTCCGATGCCAAAAAACAGCTCAAAACCATTGTTGAAAGCCAGCAAGCCCGGCTGTATGAAGCTATGTGTACCCAACGAAGCTGGCGAGCCGACGAATGGAACGCCTTTCTCAATCAGCATCCGGTTTTAGGCCGCTGTTGCCAGCGTCTGGTCTGGGCGCTGTCTGATGGCGAAACCCTGGTCACGACGTTTCGTCCACTCGAAGATGGCACGCTCACCGATTGCCAGGATGAAGTGGTTGCGCTTGATCCAGCCCATCAGGTCCGGCTGGCCCATCGCGTCACGGTTGGCGACGAACTGGCCCGTCAGTGGCAGCACCATCTGGCGGACTATGAAATCCAGCCGCTGTTCCCGCAATTTGACAAACCACCGGTCTCTCTTAGTTCCGAACAGGCAACCAGCAAAGCCTGGACAACCTGCGATGGCTATGTGATCAAAGCCAGTAAACTCCGCACCAAAGCCGAAAAGTCAGGCTATGCTCGCGGTGCGGCTGATTTTGAACGGACTTATACTGAATATTTCCGCCGCTTTCGGGCGCTTGAATGTGAAGTTGTGATTGAGTTTGACGGCATCGCTGGTGAAATCTCAGGTGGAAAGTTTGAAGACCACGACGTCACCCTGGCCGGATTGAGTTTCCGCCGCAAGCTCGAACACGAACGCAAGGGCACCCGGATGGACCTCAAGGATGTGCCGCCAGTGCTGCTGTGTGAAGCCGTTGCCGATTATGAGGCCATTGGGGCAATGGGGAAGAAACGGGCATAAAAAACGAGTCGTGAGTAGTAAAACCCACAAGGTGATTGAAGCATCGGTCAGCATTGGAACAAATTGTGAACGCGTTCACAACAGGTTAAAATACTGTAAAAGAATGCTTTAAGTGGTCCTAGAACGTGCCGATGCTACATCCAGGAACCGCTCTCCTCACCATACTCTTTCATATTGACTACCCACGACTCGCGACTCGCTATTTTGCTATTTGGGCAAGCACCTGTTTGATCTTGGCGTGGAGGTCCGGCGGTGCGCCATAGAACGCCTGCACCAGCCTTCCATTTTGATCAAACACATAGAGCGTCGGAACGCTGGTGATGATGCCGAATTTTGAAATCCGATCTTTTGAACCGTTGACGATATGAACCGAAGGCCGGAGTTTTTCGGTCATTTCCTTGATTTTGGCTTCTTCAGAATCAATTGCAATTCCGACAATGTTGAGCTGGTCAGGGTGCTCGGCTTTGAGTTCCCCAAGCCAGCTTAGTGTTGAGCGACAGGGCGGGCACCACGTCGCCCAAAATTCAACAATCGTGATTTTCCCGGCCAGTTCGCTTGATTTGAGTGGCTGGCCGTCTATGTCTTTCCAGTCAAAATCAGGCAGCACCGTCAGTTCTTTTGAGGTGGCGCCGACTTTTTTGACCTGCGGTTTCTGATTGGGATTGGCCAGCAGAATATCAATCATTCGGGCCAGATCCTGTTTAAATCGCTCCTGGTTGGCCTTCTCGCTGATGGGCCCGTATTTGGACTCGGTAACACCCCATCCGCCAAAATCTTCGGGTTTGGCGACCAGCACATCACCAACAAACACCACTGGATATTTGGTGATACCATAGCGTTTGGGAAGTTCGGAATTGCCCCAATCAAGGCTGACGAATTCGGCTTTTCCGGGATAGCGATTGACGACGTCTTTGACCAGCAAACTTGCCGGGTCAGAGAGCCCTCAGGTGTATGGCCAGCGGACCAGCGTCACGGTCAAAACAGCGGACTTTGCTTTTTTCGTCTTTGTTTGTGGTGGGTGGGCGATGGCGGTTGTACCAAACCAGAGCAGGCCCAGGATGAGCATCAATCCCTGAAAAATTTTCATGGTGTTTTTATTTTCAACAGCGAGGCATAGAGCGGCAACACATGCTCCAGCACCGCCGTGCTCCGTCGGAGATCGTCAGGGTTGTTGGATTTGGAAAAAACACCCTGCACATATTCGGCCTGTTCGAGAAACATCAATCCAAGACTCTGATCGCCAGAGGCGGTTTTGAGCCGTTGCTTCCACTGGGCAAGCTGGGCTTGCTGGTCGGCCAGCGGCTGCGGGTCTTTGGTTTTGGCCGCCACAAAACCCATCACACGGGTGGCTTCGAGCAACTGGAACAATTCACCTGCATAGCGTTTTTCTTTTTCGAGGTCCCAGGCTTGTTTCAAGGTGACGTTGGCCACGATGTAGATCGTGTTGAATTCTTTCGATTCAGGCTGGCTATAGTCTTTGATGACCTGGGCTTCAAGTTTTTTGAGTTCTGGCGCAAACGAGCGAAGCGCGGGTGACGAGGCAGGTTTGGGCAAATTGAGGTTTTGACAATACAGTGTGAAGGTCAAATTCCCTTGAGCCAGCCCAAGGTAATGACGTCCATAAATCGGGGCCGTATTTTGGCCAAATAATTCGCTTGACTGGTACAAGGGGTGAACCTGAGTCAACGCCGATTCACCAAGTGCCCGGACCAGGAGCGGCTGGGTTGCCAGCTTTTTCAATGAAACCTGTTTTTCCTGCTCGGTCAATTCAACACCGGCAGCTTTCCAATGTTTTTCAAATCCATCCAGGTCTTTGTTATCAATCTTGTCATTGACCTTCATGGCTTCATAGGCAGAAGTCATCGGCCAGACCCGATACAACCGATGCAGCGCATAGTGCTCCAGACCTTTTTGAGTTGCGAGGTTAAGGGTTTCAATCTCCTGCAACAGATTGTCCTGATCGGCCTTATCTTCATATCCAATTTCAGTGGCGATTTGTTTGAGCCGGGCCGATTCCCTGGAAATCTGCTCTGGCAGCAGTTGTCCGAAAATCGAAAGTGAGAACTGAATCACCAGGGCCGTTGCGAGACCAAGGCACAGTCGTACCGAAGCGCGGTGAGACATGAGAGGTTCCTCTGGATTGAAAAGGTGGAAGGTCCACTATAGAAAGCAGCGTGCCAGACCTGAAAATCCTTTTTGACCCGACCAGAACGGTCGCTTCCTCAAGTTTAACCAGCTTCAATTGTTCATTTTCGCGCACCTGTCGTCTCAAAGCCGAACAGTTCAACTGTGGAGTGCGGCGGCTTGACGCCACTTTCGCATTCAATCAGCTTGCTTCAAGCCTGTCAAAGAAGGTAACTTCGAGCGTTCCCCGACCTTCTCTTCTAATCGAACCAAACTGTAAGGATACAACCCATGCTGATTGCGATTTTTAACCAGGCGGGAGGTGTCGGCAAAACCACGCTGACCCGCGATTTGGGATATGAACTCAGTTTGCGGAATCAGCGCGTTCTGGTCATTGATGCCGATCCGCAGGGCACACTTGGTTCATTTTTGGGGTTTGATTCCCAGATTCTGCCCGAAGACCAGACCTTTTGGAAATCAGTGGTTTCCGACGCCGACCTGCTCCCACACATCATCTCAACGCCGTTTAACCTGGCGCTCGGCGTGTGCAATCGGATGATGATTGCGGGTGAAATTCAACTCATGCAGGAAAAGAACCCGGCCCGGTTTCGCGGCATTTTGTCCCAAATCCGTTCTGAATTTGACGTGATATTGGTGGATTGCCCACCACGTGTTTCGGAAATTACCGTCCAGGTGTTGCTGGCGGCAGATGGGTTGTTGATTCCAGTCCAGACCGAATTTAAAGCCGTCTCATCGTTTGCCGAAGTCCAGGTTGAAATCTCCAAGACCCAGCGGCGACGGCGCGATATGGGTCTGGGCGCGCTCAGAGTGCTTGGAGTCGTCCCAACCCTGTTTGATACCCGGCTCAAGGTTCACTCATTTCATCTTGATGAACTCAGAACCCAAATCTGTCCGGAGTTTCATTATCAGGTCCTGTCGCCCTTCAGAAAATATAAAAGCGTGATCGAATCGGGCACGTTTCGAAAACCGCTCCGGGTCTTTGATAAAAATTGCCCGGCCAACGAGGATGTGGCGGCGATTGCCGAAGCAGTGCTCGAGTCGCTCAACCCTCACAAACAAGCATCACGCCACACACAGGAAGCTCATGGCTAAGAATAAATACCCCACGTCGGTGTCTTCAGCGCGGTTGTCGGCCCTGTCGGCCTTGATTGAGCCGCCCGTCACCGGCCACGAACCAATCCAGGATCTTGCTGTTTCAACGCTTCGCGAAAATCCATTCCAGCCCCGGACAAACCATTCGGCAGACTCGCTGGATGACCTGGCCCAATCCATCAAAGAACATGGATTGCTATCGCCGCTTCTGGCCCGTGCTGAGTCGGATGGTACCTTCACTGTCATCGCCGGTCATCGGCGCTGGCTGGCAGTTCAAAAACTGGGCTTGAAAACGGTTCCGGTTGTGGTGCGCAAGGCAACGGACGCTCAACTGCAATTGCTGGCCCTGATTGAAAATATTCAACGCGAAGACCTGCACGTCATAGACAAAGCGCAGGCGTTCTGGCGCATTGCCGACCAGTTTCCGACTCAGGAAAAAGCCGCCGAAGCCCTGGGCGTCAAGCGTGACGCGCTGGCGCAATGGCTCCGAACCCGTGACCTGGAAGCAGAAATTCTGACAATCTGTGGGACAATTCCAAATTTGTCGCTCCGAACCCTGCTCCGACTGGTTGCGTTGCCGCCGCGTCAACGGCTGACCGAAGCGAAGCGTCTGGCAGCACTCCAGTCACCAAAACCAGCCTCTGCGACGACTGAACCACCAGCCATTCCAGAAAAGCCAAAACCGATGTCATTTCAGTACCGGGACCCTGACCCGAAACGCAAACTGGGCATTCACATTGAAATGCGACCGACATCGCGCAAAAGCGCGGTGGCCGTTGAGGATTACATCCGGGCACTTGAAGACGTGCTTGAAAAGCTGAAGCAGGAGCGAAAGCGCGAAGCCGCAAAGTCGTGAAATCGAATGTGGTATACACCCTTAGCTTTTTTCCATGTTCCCATGTTTTCCGTTTGATCATAAACGAACCCCAGAATCCAACTCATTTGCCAGGCGGAAAACGGTATATAAAAGAAGAGGAATTTTTGGGTCTAGGACCAGTTAAAATGCTTTTTCTCAATATTTTAACCCGTTGTGAACGCGTTCACAAAATGAGTAAAGCCGCACAATATCCAATTGCTTCAGTATTGGGTTTCAGACTGGTTCTAAGTACTTTACCGAAAATTTCCAAACATTTTCACCACGGAAAACACGGAAAACACGGAAAAAAATCAACCACGTACCAAACCCAATATCTCAGAAAACTTATGACAGGTATTTCATATGGTTTCGCGTGAACTCATCGAATATTTACTCGGCCAATTTCAATTGAGTCATCGAGGGATCCACGGCGTGTCACACTGGGCACGCGTTCGAGATAATGGATTGAGGCTGGCCAAAGTAACCGGCGCCAACCCGACCGTGGTGGAACTCTTTGCCCTGCTTCACGATTCACAGCGCCAGTCAGACACCTGTGATGATGACCATGGGTGGCGCGCTGCAGTTTTCGCGGCCCAGTTGCAGGGAAAATTTTACCAACTCCCGCCGGATGACCTTCGGCTGTTACAGCTTGCCTGCCAGGACCATAGCCGTGGCAGAACCCAGGGCGATATTACGGTATTGACCTGTTGGGATGCTGACCGGCTTGACCTTGGTCGCGTCGGAATCCCTCCTCTCGCCAAATACCTCTGTACGGCTCCAGCCAAGGAACCAAAAATGATTGAGTGGGCTTACAACCGTAGCCTGAAATGGAAAGAGCGATTTGGCGGAGATGACTGGTTG
>DAOQNB010000407.1:0-5966 GCA_035335845.1 Acidobacteriota bacterium
CGCTTCCTTTCGGCAGATTCCGCGCCGCTTCCCATTCCGGCGATGCCTTTGCCCGCTTCAACCGCCTCGCCAGTTCGCCCAGCGTCGCGTTATATACTTGGCGATAGGCGTTGAGCCGCTTCTCCAATTGCGCGAACCCGGCTGAATCCACCTCCAATTCAAACGTGGCGACAAAGGATGGCGTTTGGGGTTGTTTGGGTTTATCTGCTTTCTTTTTCATTATTTAACTCTAGCACCAACCCACCGTTTTCGGCAAGATTTATTACTTTGTTCAAGGTCATTCAGGCTGTTTTTTTTCAGCGGATGCGATTCATCCTCGCCCTACCGCTTCGCGGTTACGGGCTACTGACTACAAACTGATATTATTGTTATGTCAAACACACTGACTCAATTTCGAGACCTCTGGAATCGCTTCAGCCCGGTGCAACGATTCATCATTATTGGCGCGGCCCTTGCCACGCTGGGGTTGATCGGTGGGTTGGTATATTTCAATTCACAACCAGAATATGGGGTTTTATTTAGCGACCTGCGAAGTTCAGACGCTCAGGCAATGGTTGAAAAACTCAAAGCGGCTGGCATTCCCTATCGTCTCTCAAATGGTGGCAGTACGATTCTGGTTCCCGCCGAGCAGGTCAATGAATCCCGGCTGCAAATGGCTGGTTCGGGGATGCTCTCAAACGGTCATGTCGGCTTTGACCTCTTTGATAAAAATTCATTCGGCATGACGGATTTCACCCAGCAGGTCAACTATCAACGAGCACTGGAAGGCGAATTAAGCCGAACGATTGAAAGCATGGCCGAAGTTCAATCCGTCCGGGTGCACATTACCCAGTCCCGCGAATCACTGTTCACCGAAAAATCTGAACCCGCCAAAGCGGCGGTCCTGCTTACGCTCAAACGACCGAATATTCCCCAGGAACGAGTCGAATCAATTGTGAACCTGATTTCCGGCTCGGTCGAAGGTCTGACGCCAGACAACGTGTCAGTGACTGACGCTCGTGGCCGGCTGCTGGCTGGCGGACAACAGGATAGCCTGAAAGGTGTCAATAAACTGGACTCTTTGCTGGCCGTGCGTCGCAAGTTTGAAGCTGAAACCGGAGCCCGAGTGGTGGAATTGCTTGAACCACTGGTTGGCACCGGTCATGTTCGGGCCAACGTTTCGGCGGAGATTGATTTCAGCGAAGTCGAAGAAACCCAGGAACAGTATGACCCCAAGTCACAGGTCATCCGGATGCAGCAACTGGCCCAGGAGTACCGCAATAAAACCGGAGGCCCCAGCGGCGTGGTTGGCACGCGAGCCAATGACCCAACCCTGCCAGCCATCACGACCACGGTTGACCCGACGAAACTCGACCCGGCGGCGCCTCCCACTGACCCAACCAAACCCCTGGTGACCGGGGTTGGCGATGAACGCATCACCAGTATCACCACCTATGAAATTGACAAAACTGCCAGACACACAATTGGCGCTGGTGGCACCCTGACCCGCCTTTCAGTCTCGGTCCTGCTTGATGATCCAACGGGGCCCGAGGCCGTCAAACGCACAACGCAAGATCAGGAAAAAATCCAGGGTCTGGTCGCGGCAGCGGTCGGCATCAACACCGGGCGTGGAGATCAAATTGTAGTACATATGATTCCGTTCCAACGGGAACCAGTTGAAACGGCGCCGGTTCGGTGGTGGGAGCGCAACCAGGAACTGACCCGATACCTGATCAAATATGGCAGTCTGGCGCTGCTGGCACTCTTCATTATTCTACTGGTGATTCGCCCGGCATTACGCCTGCTCCGGTCCAGCCCGGTTCCCGCCAGATCACAAACCTTGCTGCCCGAAGCACAACAACTGGCGCTGGCTGAAGGAAAAACCATTGAATCACACACCGAAGTCTCGCAGGCGCTCGCCGCCCTGTCTGAAGAACCCAGGGCGTTGCTTGAAACCTCAGAGCCGGTGGCAATCGCCAAACCAAAAACAGTTGCCCAGATGGAAGCTGAAATTGAAATGGAACTGGACTCCAAACTGCCAAATTTGCAGGGCGCCCGCAGCACCCTGTTACGCAAACGGCTCATTGAGCAGGGCCAGAAAGAACCACAAAAACTGGCTCAAACCTTGCGTGGCTGGCTCCAGGAAGAACCTGAAACCCCTCACCGCCAGAAGTTTTCTGAAATTTAATGGCTGTCAACTCCAGGGTCCAGCCATTTTGACTGAGAAAAACGAAGAACGATTATGAGCGACACTTCTCCCCAGCTTGATTTTCAACCCACAGATGAGCCGGAAATAACGCCCATACCGCTGATGACTCAGGCATCCCGGTTTAAACTCACGGGGGTCAGGAAAGCCGCAATCCTCTCTATTCTCCTGGGCGATGAAGTGGCCAGCGAAGTGTTTCGGCACCTCGATGAAGAGGAAATGCAGGCGATTTCGCGGGAACTGATTGCTATGCGGAGCATTTCAGCCGACGTCGCAACCTATGTCCTGGAAGAGTTTTATACCCTCAACCGGGCGCAGGATTATGTGGCCCAGGGCGGTTTGGATTTTGCCAAACGTCTCTTGATTAAATCGCTCGGACCAGACAACGCCCGGCGGATTTTGGACCGGATTACCCAATCCATCGAATCATCCAACCGGTTTCAATCCCTCAGAAAATTTGACCCGCAACAATTGTCCAAGCTGTTGCAAAACGAGCACCCACAAACCATCGCCCTGGTCCTGGCGCACCTGGATGCCTCACAGGCAGCCGAAACCGTCAGTTGTTTGCCGGAATCAACCCAGGCGGAACTGATTATGCGCATGGCACGCCTCCAGTCAGTCTCGCACGATGTCATTCGGCGGCTTTCAGTTGTCTTTGAGCAAAAGCTCAAAAATATGGGTGATTTCAGCCAGCAATCGGTTGGCGGCATTCGGGCCGTGGCCGGTTTATGCAACCGGCTGGATCGCGAAGTGGCACGCAAAATGTTGGAAGAAATCGAGTTGTCAGATCCCAATCTGGCGCTGTCGATTCGCAATCTGATGGTGACCTTTGATGACCTGCTGCTGGTTGAAGATATGGGGATTCGCGAAATCTTGCAGCGCGTTGACAAGAAAACCATTGCCCTGGCGCTCAAGAATGCAATTCCTGAAATCCAGGCCCGGTTCTTCTCTAACATGTCGGTTCGGGCAGTCGAGATGATGAAGGAAGATATGGAATTTATGGGACAGGTCAAACTCAAGGATGTTTCAGCCGCTCAACGGGAAGTCGTCAATACGCTCCGCGAGCTGGATGAAAAAGGCATTATCAGCCTGTCTGGCTCTGGAGGTGAAGTCTATGTCGGTTAGGGTATTTAAACAGGACATCAATCACCTTGCCTGGCGACCACCAGATTTATCTGATCCCAAGCTGGGGAAATCTCCCTATCAGGCTGATGGAACGGTACAACCCTGGCGAGCCCCCACTCACTTCTCAGCCAGCGAGTTGTCACATCAGAGTTTTTCAGTCTTTGAAAAACCTGGCCTGGCTATCGTGGCTGACGAGTTCCCCGAGGAACCCCAACCAGACCTGGGAATGGTTCAGGCTCAAGCCACTGCCATTTTAGAGGCGGCCCGGGCCCAGGCAGATCAACTGGTTGCCGTGGCCCGAAGTCGTGCGGCTGAAATTGAAGCCACCGCCCGCGAACAGGCACTCCTTCGGGGCCGGGAAGATGGCTTACGCGAAGGCCGCGCCCGGATGCAGGAGGAACTGGCCGCTGCTGCTGCCGAATTACGCGGCAAAATGGCTCAATCGCTCGAAGACCTCGCGATCCTCCCGCAACTGATGGCTGAACAGTCAGAATCAGATCTGGTCCAACTGGCGATTGAAATTGCCAAAAAGATTGTCCATCGCGAAGTAACCGTTGACCGCGAAATCGTCCTGTCCCTGGTCCGGGTGGCCCTGTCCCGAATCAATCGCCGATCAGTTGCCCGGATCCACCTTAATCCGGATGAATACCAGTTTGTGCTCACCCATCGCGAAAAATTAGGCACCGGCTATGCCCTCGAACTCGTCGAAGACCCCACGATTGATCCTGGGGGATGTGTGGTTGAAACTGATTTCGGAGACATTGACGCCCGCATCAGTCAGCAATTTGCTGAAATCGAACGTGGTTTTTTTGGCACCTAACCTGGAAAGCCAGGGCTGAAGTCATCGGGTTCAGAAATTGGGTTTATCGTTATAATTATGCTGACCAATCATTTGCAACGACTTGAATCTATTGACCCAATCCGATCTCTGGGGACGATTACCCGGGCAGTTGGCCTGGTGGTTGAATCCAAAGGCCCCTTTGTTTCGGTTGGGGACCTGTGTTACCTCGATCATCAATCAAACCACCCTTCAGCCCCAGAGTCGCTGCTTGAAGTTGTCGGGTTTCGTGATTCAACCATCCTGTTGCTTCCGCTTGGGCAAATGCCTCAGATTCGCCCTGGTGACCGATTGGTGGCGGCGGGCGTGGCGGCACAGGTTCGGGTTGGCGCCGGGCTGCTCGGACGGGTGATTGATGCCCTTGGCAGCCCACTGGATGGGTTGGGTCCAATTTCGCCTTCAGATGCCTACCCGTTGTACCGCGACTGTATCAACCCGCTGGCTCGGGCAAACATCACGGAGCCGCTCGGTACCGGGGTTCGTGCCATTGACGGACTCTTAACCGTCGGCGCCGGTCAGCGCATCGGCATCTTTGGTGGCTCTGGGGTCGGAAAATCGACACTGCTGGGCATGATGGCCAAACACACCACGGCGGATGTCAACGTGATCGGATTGATCGGGGAACGTGGCCGTGAGGTGCGGGGCTTTATCGAACAGGAACTGGGCGAGGAAGGCATGAGCCATTCCGTCGTGGTGGTTTCAACCTCTGACGATTCACCGTTGATGCGCATTCGGGCAGCCTTTGCCGCGACGGCGATTGCCGAATATTTTAAGGATCAGGGCGCCAAAGTTCTTCTGATTATGGATTCGGTCACCCGATGCGCGATGGCCCAGCGTGAAATCGGACTGGCCGCCGGTGAACCACCTTCGTCAAAAGGGTACACACCGTCAGTTTTTGCCTTGCTCCCCCGGCTTCTGGAACGAGCCGGGAATTTTTCAAACAGCGGCTCGATCACTGCCTTTTACACGGTTCTGGTTGATGGTGATGATCTCAATGACCCGATTGCCGACACCGTGCGCTCGATTTTGGATGGACATATCATCCTGTCTCGAACCCTGGCCGGACGCAACCACTATCCCTGCATTGATGTGTTAAATAGCGCCTCCCGTCTGTTTCGAGAAGTCACCACGCCGGAACAGGTCCGGGCGGCTGGCCGCCTTCGCGAACTGATGGCAGCGCATGAAAAAGTTGAAGACCTGATCAACATCGGTGCCTATCAGGCCGGCAGTAATCGGCTGGTTGATCAGGCAATTGCCAGAAATGACGAAATTTTGGGATTTCTCCGGCAAAGTCGGAGCGAATCAGTCGCATTTTCCTCGGCTGTGGAACGTCTCTTGCACGTAGGACGGTGAAGGTCACGACTGAGGCACCTCAACCCAGACCCCTGGAGGGCAACATCTCATGAAACGGTTTTCCTTTTCCTTACAGGCAGTTCATAACTGGCGCAGCGCCCAGCTTGAAGCCGCCGAACGCGAACTGGCCAGCCGAACCGCGGTTGTGACCGAAGCTCAGGCCAAACTGGATGGTCTGGTCAGCCAGCAATGGAAAGCGTCCGAGACCTATCTTGACGTTTTAAGTCAACCAACCGTAACGCCAGATGAAATCGCGCTTCATACCGCCTATCTCGGCCACCTCGCCCAACGCGAGCAGGTTGAACGAGAACGACTCAAAGATCTGGCAACCGCTCAGGAAGCGCAACGCAGTGTCACGCTTGAGGCCAATCGCCACGTTCAGGTGCTTGATACCTTACAGGCCCGTCAGCGAACTCAATATTTGACCGAAGTAAAACGGCTTGAACAAAAATCGCTGGATGAAAT